>JANPNT010000567.1:0-12109 GCA_031427655.1 Burkholderiales bacterium | reverse complement strand
ATCGCGCAAGCTTCTGAATTTATTGGTGCCGGTGAGAAGAGTCGAACTCCCGACCTTCGCATTACGAATGCGCTGCTCTACCAACTGAGCTACACCGGCTTTAAAACGTTCCCAACAACCTTCAATTCTATCGCAGCGACTTCGCCATCACTTCAACCGAAAAGCAGCCAACTTCTTGGCCACACTTTCGTTCTTGAGGGTCACGTAAACCGGCAGGCCGCTTTTGTACTTGGGTGCGTCTTCGCCCTGAATCAGCGGCTCCAAGTAGCGCTTGCACTTGTCAGTGATGCCAAAACCGTCCTTGGTAATGAAGTCGCGCGGCATGAATTTTTCGACGTTGGCCACATCAGCCAAGTTGGCCATGCCAATTTTGTATTTGTAGGGCACGTCGCTGATGCGCTCGATGGTGGGCATCACTGCGTTGTGGCCCTTCAGCGCCAGCTGCACCGCGCGTTGGCCCAATTCGTAAGCCTGTTTCACATCGGTTTTAGAGGCGATGTGGCGCGCGGCGCGTTGCAAGTAATCGGCCACCGCCCAGTGAAACTTGTGACCCAAAGCTTCTTTGATCATGTTGGCGACCACCGGTGCGGCACCGCCCAACTGCGCATGGCCAAAGGCATCGCGCGAACCTTGCTCGGCCAAGAATGTGCCGTCGGGGTTGTGACAGCCCTCAGACACGATGACGGTGCAATAGCCGTGACTCTTCACCAGCTTGGCCACGCGCGCTAAAAACTTCTCGCGGTCGAATTCAATTTCCGGGAACAGGATGGCCACCGGAATGCCGTGGCTCTCGATCAAACCGCCGGCCGCCGCAATCCAACCGGCGTGGCGGCCCATCACTTCCAAGACGAACACTTTGGTCGATGTGGCCATCATCGAGCGCACGTCAAACGAGGCTTCCAAGGCCGACACCGCCACGTACTTGGCGACCGAGCCAAAGCCGGGGCAGCAGTCGGTGATGGGCAGGTCATTGTCTATGGTTTTGGGCACATGGATGGCTTGCAGCGGGTAGCCCATGGCGTTGGACAACTGGCTGATCTTGAAACAGGTGTCGGCCGAATCGCCGCCGCCGTTATAGAAAAAATAGCCAATGTTGTGGGCCTTGAACACGGCAATCAAACGCTCGTATTCGCGCTTGTTGGCGTCCAGCGACTTCAGCTTGAAGCGGCACGAACCAAAAGCGCCCGAAGGCGTGTAGCGCAGCGCGCTGATGGCCGCGGCTGACTCCTTGCCGGTGTCGATCAAATCTTCGGTGAGCGCACCGATGATGCCGTTGCGACCGGCGTACACCTTGCCGATGCGGTCTCGGTGCTTGCGCGCGGTTTCAATCACGCCGCAGGCTGAGGCGTTGATGACGGCGGTCACGCCGCCGGACTGTGCGTAAAAAACGTTTGTTTTCGAGGCGTTGGTTTTTGTCATGTGATTCGGTCGATAGGAAAGTTCATGCAGCCAAGGCGCGCGAAACAATTTCGCGCACATCGGCCGACAAATCGGGCTTGGCGGCCACACGGCTGATGGCCTTGTGGGCGCCGCTGCGGTACGGCTCGGCCAGCTTGGCCCAGGCGTCCAAGCTGCGCGCCAATCGCGCAGCGAGTTGCGGATTGAGGCTGTCCATTTCGATCACGCGGTCGGCCCACAACACATAGCCTGCGGCGTCGGCGCGATGAAACGCGGCCGGGTTGCGCATGGCGAATGAGACCAGCACGCTGCGCGCGCGGTTCGGGTTTTTCATCGAAAAGTCAGCGTGCTTGAGCAACTGTTTCACCGCATTCAAAACACGGCCATCTTGCTCAGGCGCTGACGCCTGTAAACCGAACCAGTTGTCCACCACCAAGTCTTCGTTCTTGAAGAGCGCGTAGAAGTGCGCCAAGGCGGGTGCAGCCAAGTCAGCGTGGGCATTCACCAGCGCGGCCAAGGCGCCGTAGCGGTCGGTCATGTTGGCGGCATCTTTGACGCACTGGTAAGCACGACCCGGCCACGCCACGTCGCCGCTGGCCACGGCGTTGCGGCACAACATCGACAGCGCTGTGTTCGTCAATGCGCGCTTTCCGCTGGACACCGCGTCGGGCGAATAAGCACCAGGCACTTGGTGCGCGGTGTAAGCCCATTCCCAATCGGCGTGCAGCGCTTGGCCCAGTTGGGTGAGCATGGACTCGCGAGCGGCATGGATGCACTGCGGGTCAACCACGCTGAGCTGCTCGGCCACATAGGCTTCGCTGGGCAACGTGAGCACGAGTTCTTTGAACGCCGCATTCAGCGTGGGATGACGCAGCACCGCGCGCATGGCTTCGACGAACGCGGCGTCGAGCACCAAACTGCCATCGCCCTGGACGGCGGCCAAAAGTCGGTTCAAGGCCACGCGCTGACCGGCTTCCCAGCGAACAAATGGGTCGGTGTCGTGTTGCAGCAGCGTCAACAAATCGGCGTCGCTCATGCCATCGGTCAAATTGACTGGGGCTGAAAAACCGCGAAGCAGCGAAGGCACGGGTTCGCTGTCAACGTTGATGAAGGTAAAGAAGCTCTTGCTTTCAGTAAGTACCAAAACACGCTCGCTGCCGACGGCCTGGGGTTCACCTTCCAGTTGCAGCGCCATGGCTTCGCCACTGCGTGACATCAAACCCATGCTCAAAGGAATGACGAAGGGCTCGGCACCCGCGAGTTGTTGTTCCAGACCCAGGGTGTAGGTGCGACTGGGCGCATCAAAACGGCCGCGTGCCGTCAGGCGCGGTGTGCCGGCCTGTGAATACCAACGCTTGAACTGCGTCAGGTGTTGGGCCAGCTCGGTGTTGGCGTTGGCGTCTGCAATGGCCTGGGCAAAGTCGTCGCAGGTCACGGCTTGACCGTCGTGGCGTTCAAAGTAGAGCGTCATGCCTTTGGCAAAGCCGTCGCGACCCACCAAGGTTTGCATCATGCGCACCACTTCGGCGCCCTTTTCGTAAACAGTGGCGGTGTAGAAGTTATTGATCTGTTCGTACTGATCGGGCCGCACCGGATGGGCCATCGGGCCCGCGTCTTCAGGAAACTGAATTTGGCGCAACTGGCGCACATCTTCGATGCGTTTGACCGCGCGCGCGGTGGCGCTGTGCGCCATGTCCATGCTGAACTCTTGGTCGCGGAAAACCGTCAGGCCTTCTTTCAAACTGAGTTGAAACCAGTCGCGGCAGGTGATGCGATTGCCGGTCCAGTTGTGGAAATACTCGTGACCCACGACGCTTTCAATGCCGGCGTATTCGGTGTCAGTCGCGGTGGACGGGTTGGCCAACACAAACTTGGTGTTGAAGATGTTCAGGCCCTTGTTTTCCATCGCGCCCATGTTGAAGTCGCCCACCGCGACGATCATGAAACGCTCCAGGTCGAGCGGCAATTTGAAGCGCGCTTCGTCCCATACCAAACTGGCAATCAGCGAGTTCATGGCGTGCTCGGTCTTGTCTAGATCACCGCGCCGCACGAACACTTGCAGCAGGTGGTCTTTACCCGCGCGGGTGCGAATGTTCTGCTCGCGCGCCACCAAGTCAGCCGCCACCAGGGCAAACAAATAGCTCGGCTTCGGAAACGGGTCATGCCACTTGGCGAAGTGGCGTTTGCCGCTCACGCCCAACGGCAAATCGCCTTGCTCAAGCAAGTTGCCATTGCTCAGCAACACCGGGTAGGCGGCCTTGGACGCGCGCAGCGTGACGGTGTAGATCGCCATCACATCGGGGCGGTCTAAGAAATAGGTGATGCGGCGAAAACCTTCGGCTTCGCACTGTGTGAAGAAGCCGCCGTTTGAGGTGTACAGACCCGAGAGCTGGGTGTTTTTTTCAGGTGCGCAAGTGTTGCGAATTTCCAGCGTGAACGCACCTTCGGGCAGCGAATCGATCACCAGCATGCCGTCTTCATGGCGAAAAGACACGCTCTCGCCGTTCACCTGGATGCGCAGCAAGTTCAAGTCTTCGCCGTGCAAGCGCAGCGGCTGAATTTCAGTGGTGGTGTTGCGCTCGACCTGCATGCGGCTGGTGACCAGCGTTTTGGCGAGGTCCAGGTCAAACGTCAGGTCAACGGTTTTGATCCAGTAAGCAGGCGGCGCGTAGTTTTCGCGGCGGATGAGGGGGGATGTGCCTTCGCGCATGGTGTGAGTCTCAAAAAAAAGTGAAAACTTGCAGGCCAGATTTGGTCGCTGCGGTGGCGAGTTGTTTGTCAGCCGTGGCCAAGGCACTGGCTTGTGAATACAAGGCGCAGGCTAAGTGCAATGCGTCTAAGGCGGCCAACGGGATGTTCAGGCTTGAAATCAGTCCAGCTGCTTCGGAGAAAGCACTTGACGGAAATTCCATCAACTCCCAACTGCCAGTCAGAACTTCGTCATAAAAGATCTGCTTGGTAGCCGATGCAAAGGCTGTCGTGATGTCGCGCTGTCGTGCTCGTTTTGCAATCGCCGAAGTGATCTCTGTGATGACCAGCGGTGAAAGCACGAAGTCGAACTCGCCACTCAAAAAAAATGCATCGAACGCCGCGCTGTTTGGCTCGTCTATATAGCGTTTGATGATGGCGCTCGTGTCTAAAAAGCAAGTTGGCATCTTCAGGTTCCGCGCCGATCACGGTCTTCGCGAATCAGGTCTGCGGTGGACGTCGTGAGCATCGTCATCTTTGCTCGGTGTGCCGCCAGCGAACGAAACCCTTGCTTCTGCTGGATTGGCAAAATTCTGGCCACCGGCTCGCCGTTGCTGACCAGCAGCAATTCATGTTCAGCCGCGAGTTCTTCTTTCAAGCCGGGGATCAAAGCCCGCAGTTCACGCACGTTGATGGTTTTCATGGTGTCACGCTCATTGGAATACGTGACACCAGTATATCGGGCGCACCAACATCGCAGAAATCTGCCGCGACGCAAATCAAGTTGTCAAAGTCGGCGAACGCTGCTGCGGGCAGGGTGGTCGTCAGCGCCACCGCAGGCATGCCCGCACGGCGGGCTGCTTCCACGC
Organism: Burkholderiales bacterium; assembly: GCA_031427655.1. GTDB lineage: Bacteria > Pseudomonadota > Gammaproteobacteria > Burkholderiales > Burkholderiaceae_C > JANYJJ01. The sequence continues at coordinate 7,154 of JANPNT010000567.1, read as the reverse complement.
CCAAAGGCGCGTCTTCAAACACGACGCAGCGTTCAGGCAAAATTTTCAGGCGCTTGGCTGCTTCTAAAAAGATGTCGGGATGCGGTTTGCCGCGAAGGCCGTCAGAAGGGCTGGTGACGGTGTCAACCATGGCGTCGAGGCGAAATTTGTTGAAGGCCAGCGCCATGTTCTTCGGGGTCGACGCGGTGCAAATGGCCAAGCTGAAACCGAGGGCGCGTGTTTGGACCAAGTAGTCGTGTGCGCCCTGAATGAGCACCAAGCTTTGCGCGGCCAACTCGCGATACAGCGACTCCTTTTCATCGACCCAAGCTTCGTACTCGGCGCAGGTGCGACCGGGCAGCATGTCGCGCAAGATTTCGTCATTGGTACGCCCAGCTGTCGAAGCGAAGAAGCCAACGTTGTCCATGGCAATGCCATGACGCTGATGCCAAATGACCCACGCCTGCTCATGCGCCGGCATGCTGTCGATCAGAGTGCCGTCCAAGTCAAACAGCAGTGCTTTTCCGTTGGCTTGCGCTGCCATCAGACGCCCATCTTCAAGCTGGCCTCGATGAAGGGATCGAGGTCGCCGTCCAACACCTTTTGCGTGGCCGACACCTCGTAGTTGGTGCGCAGGTCTTTGATTCGGCTTTGGTCCAGCACGTAACTGCGAATTTGATGGCCCCAGCCCACGTCGGTTTTGGTGTCTTCCAGCTTTTGTTGCGCCGCCATGCGGATGCGCATTTCATGCTCGTACAAGCGCGAGCGCAACATTTGATAGGCCTCATCTTTGTTGCGGTGCTGCGAACGGTCGTTTTGGCACTGCACCACGATGCCGGTGGGGATGTGCGTCAGGCGAACCGCCGAGTCGGTTTTGTTGATGTGCTGACCGCCCGCACCAGATGCGCGGTAGGTGTCGGTGCGCACATCGGCCGGGTTGATATTTACCTCGAAAGAGTCGTCCACTTCGGGGTACACAAAGAGGCTGGCAAAGCTGGTGTGGCGGCCACCGGCGGAGTCGAACGGGCTCTTGCGCACCAGGCGGTGCACGCCGGTTTCGGTGCGCAGCAAGCCAAACGCATATTCGCCTTCGACCTTGATGGTGGCGCTTTTGATGCCGGCGATATCGCCGTCGCTCATCTCCATCACCTCGGTTTTGAAGCCTTTGCGTTCGCAGTATTTCAGGTACTGGCGCAACAACATGCTGGCCCAATCGCAGGCCTCGGTGCCACCGGCCCCGGCTTGGATGTCGACGAAGCAATTGCTTGGGTCGGCCGGGTTGTTGAACATGCGGCGGAACTCCAGCTGCGCCACGATGGTCTCCAACTTCGCGGCGTCGGCCTCAATGGCCGTCAAGCCGTCGAAGTCGGAATCGGCTTTGGACATGTCGTACAGCTCGGTGCTGTCGGCCAAATTGCTGGTGAGGTGGTCAATGGTTTCAACCACGGTGTCGAGCGTGCGCGTTTCGCGGCCCAGTTCTTGGGCGCGTTTGGGTTCGTCCCAAACCTTCGGATTTTCTAAAGCGGCGTTGACTTCGTTCAGGCGCAGAGCTTTCCGGTCGTAGTCAAAGATACCCCCGGAGGGCTGTCGTGCGTTGGGTCAAATCGGCAATGTGGTTGCCTATGGCATTGATGTGTTCGACGTCCATGATTTCAAGCTTTCAAATGTTGATGGCCTGATTTTCTCATGGCGCGTTTTGACAACAATTCGGCGCGCTATAAAAATGCCTCGACGAGCGCCGCCAAGGCTTCAGGCTGGTCGTGGTGCAGCATGTGACCTGCCGGTGAGAGCGTGTGTTTTTCGACCTGGCTCACCACGCTGAGACGCTCATGAAATTCGGCCTTGGTGTATCGGGTGCCCCACCAACGGCTCACATCGGTTTGGTCGCCTTCCACCCACAACAAGGGCGCTGTGATTTGCTTCCAAACCGCCAAGGCTTCGGGCACTTGCGCCAACACCGGATTCACGCGTTTGTGGGCTGCGTGTCCCAGAATTTCAAAGGTGTCCGAGCTTGCGTTTGCGTTTGCGACTCGACGTGACCAATGCTGCGCCAACCACAGCGCGCGGTGCTCGGGCAACAGCGGGTTGGTTTTACGCAGGCGGTTGGCCACGGCTTCCAGGCTGTCGTAGGTGCGCAGCTCCAACGGTTGCTTCAATTCGTCCAGCCACTGCGCATAGCGTTTGGGTGCTTGTGCGGGCGAGCTGACGGGAAGGCCAAAGCCCTCCAAGTTGACGAGCTTGCGTATCCGTTCGGGTCGGATGCCTGCGTAAAACATGGCCACATTGCCGCCCATGCTGTGGCCGAGCAAGTCTATTTTTTGATTGGGATTTTGAGCAAAGACAAACGCGTCAAGCACCGCTTCCAAGTCACCCAAATAGTCGGGGAACCAATAGCAATCGGCGGCGGGCGTATCGGTCAAGCCGAAGCCGCGAAAGTCCAGCGCCGTCACACAGCGGTCAGTGGGCAATGCATCGACGACGAACTGAAAGGACGCAGCCACGTCCATCCAGCCGTGCAGCATGACGAGGGCAGGGCGCGTGGGCGTGACCATGCTCGCGTCACCCCACTGCAACACATGGTGGCGCAGGCCGCGCGCCGTGACAAAGTGGCTGCGGCTGCTGCGGCGTGGGTCATAGCTAGCAAGGTAGGGCGATGAGTTCATGGGCGGACTATAAAAGTCAGCGCCAGGTGGGCTTGTCCTTCCTGCGACATCAACGCATCCGCTGAAAGCTGCAAAAATGGCACATGAATTCAACCTCTTCCTTCACCCTTCGACCCGCCGAGCTGCACGACGTGTCGGCCATCGTTCACATGATTTGCGAACTGGCCGAGTTTGAAAAGCTAGCGCACCTGGTACAAGCCACGCCCGACAAATTGAGGCCGCATTTGTTCGGTGAGAAGCCCGTTGTTGAAGCCTGGATGGCGACCGTCGAAGGCGAACCTGTGGCGTTTGCGCTGTTCTTCACCAACTTTTCCACCTTCTTGTCGCAGCCTGGCATTCATCTGGAAGACCTGTACGTGAAGCCGGCACACCGAGACCTGGGCATTGGGCGTGCGCTGCTGACGCGTGTGGCGCAGATCACGGTGGAGCGCGGACAAGGTCGGTTCGATTGGACCGTGCTCGACTGGAATGAAAACGCCATCGGCTTTTACGAAAAACTCGGCGCTGTGGTGATGCCCGATTGGCGAACTTGCCGCCTCAGTGGCGAAGCCTTGAAAGCGCTTGCGCAAACATGAGGTTGCGCTGAAATTCGCCGAAATTGATTTGCATCAACTGCTCTACTTTCAATCGAACGGGAACTGACGTTTCCGGCACCACGCAGGCAATGGCGTTTTCTTTCAATGAGGTATCGCGCGGCAAGGAATTGCGATGTTCATGGTCAGCGCAGCTTGGAAAGCACGCTTGGTCTCGTCGGCACTCCAGCCCAAGCGCTGAGCGGCCAGCAAGCTGGTGATGGCGGCATGCGTGGAATGCGTCAAACCGTAGTCGAGGTGGAAGGATCCGCCCTGGCGCAGCACTTGAAACACCGCCAGATCGGGATCGCGGGCGATGAGGTCGAACACGGGGGTGCACGCCCTTCCCAGCGCGTCTGCAAATCCGGCGTCCGACGTCCGGCGAGCCTTTCAGGGTTTGACCGACGCGGTCAAAGCAATGTGTCCACAGCTTGGGCAGCTCCTCACGTTTGGCCGTGCCGACTTCTGCCATCGGCGTGAGCAATTCGGCCATGTCAACCAAAGCGCCGCGGTCAAACAGCGCATCCAGTTGTGAGAAATTGCTGACGATTTTGCCGCGCGCCAGCATCAAGGTTTCATCTGCGTCGCGCACATTAAACGGCAAGGGAATGCCCACGCTGACGCGGTTTTTGAGGCTGGTAAGTGGTGAAAATTGCATGGTGCGGCGACACGGTTGGGCAGCATCGCGAAGATGCCGCGCTGAGTTGAATCGGGTTTATCGGCTGCGCCGTGCCTTCGCTTAAGCTGCCGCCCCATGAACGTCAACCCTGAGAATCACCACGCCCAGCTTCACCGCCAATTCCGCTGGCAAGTGCCGTCGCACTTCAACATGGCCGAGGTGTGTTGTGGCCGCTGGGCACGTGACACGCCGCAGTCCATTGCCATTCGCTTTGAGCATGAGCACGGGCAGCGCCGCAACCACAGCTACTTGGAGTTGCAGCAGGCTGCGAATCGCCTTTCCAATGCCCTGTGCCGCACGGGCGTGAGGCGAGGTGACCGCGTGGCGGTGGTCATGCCTCAGCGCTTTGAGACGGCGGTGGCGCACATGGCCATCTATCAACTCGGCGCGGTGGCGATGCCGCTGTCGATGTTGTTTGGGCCCGATGCGCTGGAGTACCGCATCAACCACAGCGAAACCTCGGTCGCTATCGTTTGTGAGAGCGCGATCGCGCCGCTGTTGACCGCCCGCACGCTGTGTCCGGGCCTGCGCACTGTGATCGCAGTCGGAGATGCGCAAGGGCAGGGCGACCTCGATTGGGACTCCGCCCTCGCGTGCGAATCTGCACGCTTCACTGCTGTCAAAACCAAGGCCGATGAGGCGGCAGTGTTGATCTACACCAGCGGCACCACCGGCCCGCCCAAGGGCGCCTTGATTGCTCACCGCGCTCTCATCGGAAACTTGCCCGGTTTTGTGGCGAGCCAAAACTGGTTTGGGTTTGAGGCCTTCGACGCCAACGTTGAGTCCGCCGCAGTGTTCTGGTCACCCGCCGATTGGGCCTGGACCGGTGGCTTGATGGACGCCTTGCTGCCCACGCTTTATTTCGGCCGCCAAATTGTCGGCTACCAAGGCCGCTTCTCGCCCCAAGTGGCGTTTGAGCTGATGCAGCGCCACGCGGTGACGCACACCTTTTTATTCCCTACCGCACTCAAAGCCATGATGAAAGCGGTGCCCACGCCAAGCGCGGTTTATCAACTCCAACTGCAAGCCATCATGAGCGCCGGTGAAGCGGTGGGCGATGCAGTCTTCAGTTATTGCGAGCAGCAGCTTGGCGTGACAGTGAACGAGATGTTTGGGCAAACTGAAATGAATTACATCGTCGGCAACTGCGCCCGCTTGTGGCCTGCGCGGCCAGGCAGCATGGGCAAGCCTTATCCGGGGCATCGCATCACGGTAATCGACGACCAAGGCCTTCCTTGCGCGTCCGGCACACCCGGCGATGTGGCGGTGCACCGCCGTGACGTTCACGGCCACGCCGACCCGGTGTTTTTTCTTGGATATTGGAAAAACGCGGCAGCCACATCGGCCAAATTCACCGACTCGGAAAACGACAGTTGGTGCCGCACCGGTGACATGGCCGTGGTCGATGCAGACGGCTATTTTTGGTATCAAGGCCGCAGCGACGATTTGTTCAAAGCCGCGGGCTACCGCATCGGCCCCAGCGAGATTGAAAACTGCTTGGTGAAACACCCTGCCGTGGCCAATGCGGCGGTTGTGCCGAAGCCTGACTCCGAACGCGGAGCGGTGGTCAAAGCCTATGTGGTGCTGGCGGCAGGATTTGAAGCCAGCGATGCCTTGGTGGCCGAGTTGCAAACCCATGTGCGCGGCCAATTGGCGCCTTACGAATACCCCAAGGAAATAGAGTTCATCGCAGCCTTGCCCATGACCACCACCGGCAAGGTTCAGCGGCGCGTGTTGCGACTGCAGGAAGAGGAGAGGGCGCTCAGCGGCGCGATTCGATGAGCGCGCAGATGCACACCACGGCTGCAGCAGCAGCCCACAACAAGCTGATGACTTTGAACGGGCCCAGCGGCGCGTACAACCAAGAATCCACAAGGTGCAACGACACAATTTCGATCAGAAAAACCCAGCCAGTGAAGCCACTCGCAGCCAGGGCAACGAGGGCTGGTGCATTCGTCTGGGGGCCTCGTTTCGCTGCTTTGCAAAGCCATGCACAAGCGAATAGCGCGCAAACGACCAGCAAACCCGTCAAGGCCACTTGCCAAGCGTGGCGAGCGGTGTACAGCGCCTGCCCCGTTAACCAAACATGGCCCGCGTCGTGCAGCAAGTGTCGTACGCCAAACAACACTTCGCAGAAGCAGGCGATCTGCAGCCACGCCACCATCCGCCACGGTGATTTTCCTTGCGAAGCGGCCCAAGTTGAAGCACCAGCCGAGATCGCAAAGACGGTCAAACCCCCAAGCTGCACAGCGTTCGTTGAAAAACCAAATGCGCTCAGCATGGTCGCGCCTCACTTTGATTATTAGGTGCCTGATCAGCGCGACGATGGGATGAGTTTTTCATGAGCACTGACTTCGCGTACCTCATTTTCTCGGTGGCCGCCTTGGGAGTTTTTTCGAAGCTTCGGGCCGAGTTGGCTGTGTTGATTGTATTTTTGGGTGGTTGGTTGTTGTTGCCTGTGGGCCACTACCCCGCGGGCTCGGCACAAGCCACATTTGCCTTCTGGATCGTCGGCAGCGCATTGCCTTCAGACATGCTGCTGACCAAGGCGTGGGTTGCACCATTGGCCGCGCTTTGTGGTGCGCTGGTCTTTGACCGTCGCAGCTTTCCGGCTTGGCGACCGGGTTGGGTCGATGCCCCGATGGTCATGTGGTGCTGTTGGCCCTTGGTTCAGGCGCTTATGGTTGAAACAACTGCGCCGCAGGGCGGGTCGGCCAGCGCCTATTTGTGGGGCAGTTGGGGCACCACTTGGCTGCTCGGTCGCATCTATTTTTTTCGCCCCTCGTCACAGCTTCTATTGCTTCAAGGACTGATCTGGTCCGTGGTGGCGTGCGTGCCGATCGCGGTCATTGAGGGGACGACCGGCGACTCTGTTTACGGCCACCTTTTCGAGCCTCATCCGTTTCGATTTGACGGCAGCGTTCGCTATCAAGGCTTTCGACCTTTGGGCTTTTTCGAGAACGGCAATCAGTACGGTTTGTGGGTGTCACTCTGCGCCTTGGCGGCAGTGTGGTGGGTTCTCAGCCTGCGAACAAGACAAGCGATTGCCGAGCCCACAAATCTGATCACAAAAGTGGGTGCTGCCGTGTGCGTGCTGGTGGCTGTGGCAGCGCAGTCGATGGGTGCACTGCTGCTGGCTGCTTCGGGTGCTGCGGTTCTGAGCGTGAGTCGCCTGATCAGGCCACGCCTGCTGGCTTTTGGCCTGACGGGTGCCCTGTTGGTCACTTCGCTCGTTTACGTGTCAGGTGTGATTCCGATCAC
>JANPNT010000566.1:0-4415 GCA_031427655.1 Burkholderiales bacterium | reverse complement strand
CTTTTTGGAATTCACCGGCATGGAACAAGCCCCAGGCGGCCAGCACTTTGTCGTCTTTGGGCAATGGCTCGGCATCGCCGGCGTGCAGGCGGCCCCAGTTCTTTTTCAGAGCCGCAGTGCTTTGGGTGTACTCGGCAGCGTTGTGAGGGAATGCGGTCCATTTGGCCATCGTGATGTCTCCTAAAGATTGTTTTGAAATTACGGCTTTGAATACGGTCCGACCAAGCCCAGCAAATGTGCTTTTTGTGCGGGCTCCAGGTAAGGCATCAGCAAGCTCAGCACATGAAACGCACCTCGCAGCAGCGCAGCGTTGGCGTGTTCAGGCTCGAGCGCGCGGCGCGGGTCGCGCACGTACTCGTAGCTCAGCCAATAGGTCAGCACGACCACCATGGCGGTGGACACTGCCTCGGCTTCGCGCATGTCGATCCGGATGGCACTGCCCCGACTCAAGCCGTCGAGCACGCTTTGCACCGCGCGCGATTTGTTCTTCAGCACAAACTGAAAGTGCGTTTCCAGGCGGCGGTTTTTGCTGAGCAAGTCGTTCAGATCGCGGTACAAAAAGCGGTACTGCCAAATCAACTCAAACAGCATGTGAAAGAACAACCAAGCGTCTTCAACATTGCGCACATTGTCGGCCGCGTGCAGCAGCTCGTTCAGTGACCGCTCGTAGCGGTCAAACAAGCTGTTGATGAGCTCGTCTTTGGCGGGGTAGTGGTAGTACAGGTTGCCCGGGCTGATGCTCAGTTCGGCTGAGATCAAGGTGGTCGACACATTCGGCTCGCCAAAGCGGTTGAACAGCGCCAGCGTGACCTCCAAAATACGCTCAGCCGTGCGGCGCGGCTTTTTGGCCGTGGAAGCAGAAGAAGTCGCCATAAGAAATCGGGTGCGCAGCACTTGTGAAGGGTGATTAACAATCTAGCACCAAGACACCCGCCTTCCTATCGTCGCCAGCCCCAATAGCGGCTCAGAGGTCACCGCGTTGAGGAACGTCGGCCTGCCTACAATCAGGGGCTGTATGAAGCACACTCAGCCCGCCATTTCTTTCCAACACGTCAGCAAAACCTACAGCGGCAATCGCGGCGAGGTGAAAGCCTTGAACGACGTGTCTTTCGACATCCAAGCCGGAGAATTTTTCGGTTTGCTTGGCCCCAACGGCGCAGGCAAAACATCGCTCATCAGCATCTTGGCGGGTTTGTCTCGCGCCAGCAGTGGCAGCGTGACGGTGCACGGCTTTGATGTCGCCCGCGACTTTGCATCTGCACGCCACAGCCTTGGCATCGTGCCGCAAGAGTTGGTGTTCGACCCCTTCTTCAGCGTGCGCGAAGCGCTGCGCATTCAAAGCGGTTATTTCGGTGTGCGTAACAACGGCGCTTGGATCGATGAGCTGCTCAGCAGTTTGGGCCTGGTCGACAAAGCCGACGCCAACATGCGCCAGTTGTCGGGCGGCATGAAGCGCCGCGTGTTGGTGGCCCAGGCGCTGGTGCACAAGCCGCCCGTCATCGTGTTGGACGAACCCACCGCAGGCGTGGACGTGGAGTTGCGCCAAACCTTGTGGCAGTTTGTTGCCAAGCTCAACAGGCAAGGTCACACAGTGCTGCTGACGACCCATTATTTGGAAGAAGCCGAAGCGCTGTGCGGTCGCATTGCCATGCTCAAGCAAGGCCAAGTGGTCGCACTCGACAGCACTTCCGCGCTGCTCGCGGGCACCGCCAGCACCATGATGCGGTTCAAGTTGGACGTGCCGCTGCCGCCGTCGTTGATAGATCAATCGCGCGTAACCGGCCGCATCGTGCAGGTCAAAGCGCACGACGCGGCGGAGGTTGAACAAGTGCTGGCCACCTTGCGCGCGGCGGGATGCCAGCCTGAAGATTTGGAAATAGGCCGCGCCGATTTGGAAGATGTGTTTTTGGAAATCATGCAAGGCGACACAAAAAGAGCAATCGCATGAACGATGCGTTGGAAATCAAGCAACCCACCTCCATCGGCATGTTCTCCGGCACGCGCACCTTGCTCTACAAAGAAGTGCTGCGCTTTTGGAAAGTCAGCTTCCAAACCGTGGCGGCACCGGTGCTCACGGCGGTGTTGTATTTGCTGATTTTTGGACATGTGCTGGAAGATCACGTCAAGGTGTTTGAGAAGGTCGGCTACACCAGCTTCTTGATCCCCGGCTTGGTGATGATGAGCGTGTTGCAAAACGCTTTTGCCAACAGCAGCTCGTCGCTGATCCAAAGCAAGATCACCGGCAATTTGGTGTTTTTGTTGGTCACGCCGCTGTCGCATTGGGCCTGGTTTGTGGCCTACGTGGGCGCGTCGGTGGTGCGCGGTTTGGTGGTCGGTGCGGGCGTGTTGTTGGTGACGATGTGGTTCGCACCGCTGAGTGTGGTGAACCCGTTTTGGATCATCACCTTCACCTTGGCGGGTGCGGTGATGATGGGCGCGTTGGGTTTGATCGCCGGGCTGTGGGCCGATAAGTTCGACCAGATCGCAGCCTTTCAAAACTTCATCATCATGCCGATGACGTTTTTGTCGGGCGTGTTTTATTCCATTGGCTCGCTGCCGCCGTTTTGGCAAAACGTGAGTCACCTGAACCCGTTTTTCTACATGATTGACGGATTTCGGCACGGCTTTTTTGGTGTCAGCGACGCATCACCCTGGACGAGCTTGGCGGTGGTCGGCGTGAGCTTGGTGGTGGTCTGCGCCATCAGCCTGAACCTGCTGCGCACGGGCTACAAAATACGCCAGTGAGCCTGCCAACGAGCAATTGAAAGATAATCAAGACATGTCAGATCCCACCCCTTCAGAGGTCGAGCGCTTCATCGCTAACGGCATGGTCTGCGAGCACATCGCGGTGGACGGTGACGGGCGCCATTTCTTTGCCACCATCGTGTCCGCCGAGTTTCAAGGTGCCAGCCGCATCAAGCGCCACCAGCAGGTTTACAAAGCTTTGGGCGACCGCATGCGCGAGCAAATTCACGCGCTGTCGATGAAGACCTTGACGCCTGCTGAGTGGGCCGCTGATTCGAACAATCAGCCTGCCGCAGCTCCAACGGCGGCCAACCACCAGCATTGACGCTTTTTGTGGCCTCGGCTGCGGCACAGGCTGCGGCGTCTGAACTCAGGCTGCGTCGGCAGCAGGTTCCAGAGGCCGGTTCAAGATGCCGTTGTTTCAATAGGCACACGCGTAAGCACAACCTTTACGAACAAGCCATGGACAAACTCCTCATACGCGGTGGCCGCCTTCTGAACGGAGAAGTCACCATCTCCGGCGCGAAGAACGCAGCACTGCCCGAGCTGTGCGCTGCGCTGCTCACCGCCGAGCCCGTCACACTCACCAACGTGCCGCAACTGCACGACGTGAGCACCATGCTCAAGCTGCTGGCCAACATGGGCACAACCATTGAGCGCAGCGCCGATCAGCCCGAGGTCGTCACGCTGAACGCGGGCACAGTGACCACGCCTGAAGCGCCCTACGACTTGGTCAAAACGATGCGCGCTTCCATCCTGGCGCTGGGCCCGCTGCTCGCACGCTTTGGCGAAGCCACGGTGTCGCTGCCAGGTGGTTGCGCCATCGGCTCGCGGCCGGTGGACCAGCACATCAAGGGCTTGCAAGCCATGGGTGCCGGCATCACCGTCGAGCACGGCTACATCATCGCCAAGGCCAAAAAGCTCAAAGGCACTCGCATCACCACCGACATGGTGACCGTCACCGGCACCGAGAACTTCTTGATGGCGGCCACCTTGGCCGAGGGCGAAACCGTTTTAGAAAACGCCGCGCAAGAGCCAGAGATCACCGACTTGGCCCTCATGCTGATTGCCATGGGCGCAAAGATCGAAGGCCACGGCACCAGCAAAATTCGCATTCAAGGCGTGGCGAGCCTGCACGGTTTGAGCGGCGCAGCCAGCCACCACATCGTGCCCGACCGCATCGAGACCGGCACCTTCTTGTGCGCCGTGGCGGCCACCGGCGGCAGCGTGGTATTGCGCCGTGCACGCGCTGACCACTTGATTGCGGTGATCGACAAGCTGCGTGAAGCGGGCGTGAAGATCGAATCGGGTCGTGACGAGTCTGGCGACGATTGGATCAAAGTGACGAGTGCTACACGCGCTCAGGCGGTGAGCTTTCGCACCAGCGAGTACCCTGCCTTTCCCACCGACATGCAAGCCCAATTCATGGCGTTGAACTGCATTGCTGAAGGCACGTCGAAAGTCACCGAAACCATCTTCGAAAACCGTTTCATGCACGTCAATGAAATGTCGCGCTTGGGCGCAAAAATTGAAGTCGATGGCCGCTTGGCCGTCATCCAAGGTGTGGCCAGGTTGTCGGGTGCCACGGTGATGGCCACCGACCTGCGCGCATCTGCCGGTTTGGTCATCGCGGGCTTGGTCGCCGACGGCCAAACCGTGATCGACCGCAT
>JANPNT010000565.1:0-1803 GCA_031427655.1 Burkholderiales bacterium | reverse complement strand
CAGTTCGTATTTGCTGGGTGCGGGTTGTGCCGCCACGCCGAAGGTGGCGCGGTGCACAAAACTGAAGTGCGCGTTGTCAAAACTGTTTTCCAGCGCGCGCATGGGGCTGGTGTCCCAACGCTCGTAAAACTGAAAAATAGTGCGCCAGCCGGGGGCACCGAATTCAGGGATGTCGGGGATGTCGGCGATTGCTTCTTCCAAGGAAACCCAGGCATAGCCGTAGCGCGCTGTGCAGTGGTAGGCGGGGATGCAGTAGTCGGCCGGAATGGCGCGATCGGCTGGGTACTGCGGTATGCGCACCACGCGGCCGGTGCGGTCGTAGGTCCAGCCGTGGTAGCCGCATTGCAGTTTGCCGCGCAGCTCGCCCTCCTTGGCGCACATCCCTTTACTCAGCTTGGCGGTGCGGTGGCAGCAGCGGTCTTTCAAGGCCGCGGGTTCGCCGTGTTCGTCGAGGAAGAGCACGATGTTTTCGCCGAGCAAAGTGAAGGGCTGCGGGCCGTCGGTCAATTGCGTGAGCGGCATCACGGCATGCCAAAACTTGGCGAAAACGGGTTGCTGGGTGGTCAACATGGCGAACTCCATCAGCTTGTTAAATGATCGCGGCATGCAGATGGCGTGCCACCGCTTCTCACTTCGGGCTTTGCCAGAAGCTGCGGTGCGGTGCCATCAATTCGTCTTCCAGCTCAGCAAACGGACCCATCACTCTGATCGCTTTTTGGCCGCGCGCCAGCAACTCGCGGCACGGCAGATTGAGCGTCGGGTTGTCGGCATGTGCGCCTGTCAGTTCCAGCAAGCGCGCTTCGCTGACGCCGTAAACAATGCGCCCCACATGGGCCCAGTAGGCGGTGGCGGTGCACATGGCGCAGGGCTCGAAGGTGGTCACCAAAGTGCAGCGCCAAAGGAAGTCGGCCGGGTAGGTCAAAGAGGCTTGACGCACCAAGGTGGACTCGGCGTGGTGCACGGTGTCGATGTTGCCCTGCTCGGCCAGCACGGTTTCATGGTCGGGTGCCACCAGCAGCGCACCAAAAGGATGACGGCCCATGTCCACGGCGCGCAAGGCCACGGTGTGTGCGCGTTGCAGCAGGGCGATCAGTTGTGAGTGCGTAGGCTGACCAGCGTCATTCAATTTCAAACCCCTTGACTGCCCCGGTGCGCCCAACCGGTGGTGCGCTTTTCAATCACAGAAAACAGCTCGTACATGCCCATGGCCATGGCGCCCACCACCAACAAACCGCTGAAGGCCAAGCCCATTTGCATGGAGCTTCCGGCTGAGATCAACAGGTAGCCGATGCCTTCGTTGGCAGCCGTCATTTCACTCACGGTGGTGCCCACAAACGCCAGCGTGATGGCCACTTTGAGCGAGGCAAAAAAGTAGGGCATCGAGCGCGGCAGGCCCACCTTCACCAGCACGTCCCAGCGCTTGGCCCCCAGCACGCGCAGCACGTCTTCCAGCTCGGGCTCCAGTGTGGCCAAGCCGGTGGCAATGTTCACCATGATGGGGAAGAAAGAAATCAGAAATGCCGTAAGGATGGCCGGCCCCGCGCCGATGCCAAACCACACCACCAAGATGGGCACAAAGGCCGCTTTGGGCAGCGCGTTGAAAGCGGTCATCAGTGGGTACACCGCAGCGTAAGCCACGCGCGAACTGCCGATCAAAAAGCCCAGCAACACGCCCACCACAATGGCCAAGCCAAAGCCCACCATCGTCACCCAAAAGGTGCGCACGGCGTGGCCCCAAATGATGGCGGCGTGTTCGACCGTGGCGGCCCAAATGCGCGACGGCGCGGGGAAGATGAAGTCCGA
>JANPNT010000564.1:0-3059 GCA_031427655.1 Burkholderiales bacterium | reverse complement strand
CGGCCTCATCAATGGCCACCACGGTGCTTGCTGTGGCGGCCAGCTGTTGCACAAATCGGCCTTGGGTTTCTGCCTCGGGCGTGGCCGAGAGGTCGAACAAGGCCACCGCCAAACTCGTGCCGACAGGCAAAGTCGTCACGCCCTCAGCTTCTGCGCCGTAGTCCACTGTTGCCGCCACATTCAGTTTGATGTCCGGCCCTAACGTGGTCGCCAACATGGCACGCAAACCAGCGTTGGCTGCTTCGTGCGGTGTATGGGCGTAAGGCACCACCATCACCGCCGCTTGGCGCCCTTGGTGCTGACGCAGCAAGCGCGCAAAGTATTCGTCGCCCAGCGGCAGCGTGAAGTGCCCCGCCATCCAACGCGCCCGCCACGCGTTCCACAAGACCAAGCCGACCCGTGGCAACACAACGAACAGCGCCAAGGTCACGGCGTACAGATGTATCCAAGTCGCGCCAGTGGCGCCGTGGCTGGCCGTGTTGAGGTGCGTGCCCCGCAAGGCGTCAAAGGCGGCCACATTGGGCAAGGCGATTTGCGCGATCTGCGACGCAGGCGACAACAAAAAAGACAGCACAGCGTGCGCTGTCTCTGTTGATAAAAACGTACTTTCCCAAGACGCCTGATAGTCCAAAACCAAGCCGCGCAAGTACATGCCGCCGATCAATCCCAATGCCAAAGCGGCCGCCCCAGCGTGCATCAAAACTGCTGAGCGTGTCAGGGACAGCGGTGCGCTGCGACGCACCCAAAGCGCGGCAAATGTTTGCAGCGCCGGGCTGCTTCCAGGTGTCAATGAAGCTGGTGCGCGACGGCCCCGTTGCATCAGCTTTTCCACCCACCGGGTCAAAGCAGTGGGGCGGCCTTTGTCATGAAACCAGCCCTGGACCGACTGACCCAGCAGCAGCAAATACACCGCCGCGTTCCACAGCATCACGGCCCACAAAGGCGGTGCCAACAGGTTGATGCGTTGCGCGCTGCCTATGCTGTCGGCGAGCATGCCCAGCACGAACGCGACCGCAGCAAGCAGCGCCACCATGGCCCAGCTTGATCCGCGCAGTTTGAGCCAACCCGCTGCGGCCGCCTCGCGCGGCAACAAGCGCTGCATCGCGTGGTGGGCGCGCCGAGCGAGGTAAGTTTGCCCGCCTAAATCGCCGTTCGACTCAGCGTCATTCGCGTCACCGCTTGTTCCACTGTTTGCCAATCGTGTCGCCCACCCTGCATCGGCGTCTGTCCAATTTGCGCTGGCGGGTTGAGCCGTCTCAAACGCTTGCAGCAGCGTGACTTCGATGGCCGAGTTTTCGTTCATCCACGAATTGTGGGCGATGCTTCCGTTTGCTTTTCCTGCCGCTTTTCAAGTCGCTTGGCCAGATCGACGAAGTCGGCGGCAACGATGTCGAACGCATCGTCTTGCAATGCGTCGGGCGGCGGCGTGCCATGCGGGTTGGGGCCGTGCTCCAACGGCCTTCTCACATAGGCCGTGCGCATGCCTGCGTTGTGGGCGGCGCGCAAGTCGCCGGGGTGGGCGGCGACCATCAACACTTGAGCAGGCTCCAATCCCAACAAACGTGCCGCCATTTCGTACACCGCTGGGTGCGGTTTGTATTGCCGCGCCAGCTCGGAGGAGAGCACGCAGTCCCACGGCAGGCGCGCGTGTTTGGCCATGTTCACCAGCAAAGACACATTGCCGTTCGACAACGTAGAGATTACGTAACTCGACTTTAGCAAGCGCAGGCCGCGCACGCTGTCGGGCCACGGGGTGAGGCGGTGCCACACCAAATTCAAATGCGCCCGTTCGTCTTCGGTGAGTGGCTCCAAACCAAAGCCTGGCAACAATTTGTCCAATATTTCGCGGTGCAAAACGTCAATGCTGGCCCAGGGCGTGCTCCCGTCGGCCAAGAGCGCAGTAGCCTTGAGCATGGCCGGAACGTAGCCCGCGCGCCAGGCGTCTGCAAAAGCGGGCCAGTTGATTTCAGGCAGCGAGTTTTGCTTGGCTTTGGCCTTGGACAGAGCTTGCCCTTCGGCAATGATAGAGCTGCGCCAGTCCACCACCGTGCCGAACACGTCGAATGTCAAAGCGCGAATTTGAGCGGGGTTGAATAAAGACATGAAGTGGCCCGGAAGTCAGCGCCGTAGTGTGGCGCTAATGTGAGCGGATGTGCGCAGAGGTGCGCGGATATCCCCGGACATACGCGCATTCGCAACCACGTCAGTTCACTTCACGCTGGCCGTCGACCCCACGTGGTGGAAGACCTGCTGCACCGTTTTCACTTCCGGCAGCACGTACACCAATGCCGTCTGGGCGGCGAAAGTGGGGCGAATGTGTTCGTCGTAGAACGCCACTGGCAAATTGATGCAGCCGTAAGAAATACGTTTGTCTTGCAAACTGTTCGAAGCCAAGCGCTCCAGGCGCCGTTCGCTCGCCACCTGCGTGACCACGCGGTGCATGGACACTGCGGCGTCGTAATCGATCCAAACCACGTCCTCTCCACGCGCGTTGCGTCCCCGCTCGGCCACAAAGCGGCCCGCGGGCGTGGTGCGCTGCTCGGGTTTTACATCGGCGATGGCCAATTTACCGACGCCGGGGGCCGTGTCGTCGCCCACTGCCGAGCCCATCAGCGCGGCCGATGCACCGCGTAATTGGGCTTGGGCGTCAAACACATAAACCTTGGCCATTTTTTTGTCGACGATGACAAAGGCCGAGCCCGCGTTGTCGCCAGAGGCGGCAATCCAATTTGCGACGCCTTGGGCATCAGCGGATGCGGCAACGCCATGAAACTCGGCCTGCCGCTGGCTGACTTTCGAAGCGCTGTTTGCTGACTGCGGCACCACTGAAGCGCAGCCCGACGACAACAAAATCGGGCAGACCACCAAGAGCGCACCGATGCCCAACAGGAACCGGAGGCCGGGACTATCGGCCGCGGGTCTTCTCCGTTCTAGTGGCCGGCACTGGCATTAAGGGATGCCAGGTCTATGGATCGCGGGACGTAATCGGTTCCGATCCCAAAGAGAATCCGGTCCGCGTCGAGTATCTGACGGCGACGATCTATGATCGTCTGGGCATC
>JANPNT010000563.1:0-2739 GCA_031427655.1 Burkholderiales bacterium | reverse complement strand
CAGGTTGCCCGCGTAGGTGAGGGCATCGAGGTTGAGCACGGGCTCATTGCTTGAAGCCAGCCAGTCAAGCACAAAGTTCGCGCCGATAAATCCGGCACCGCCTGTCACGAGGATCATGATTTCACTCTTCCGTAAGTGTCTTCAAAGCGCACGATGTCGTCTTCGCCGAGGTAGCTACCGGATTGCACTTCGATGATTTCGAGCGGCACTTTGCCGGGGTTGGCCAAGCGGTGCGTGGTGCCCAAGGGAATGTAGGTGCTCTGGTTTTCAGTCAGCAGAATGACTTGATCGCCATTGGTGACTTCGGCGGTGCCGCTGACCACAATCCAATGCTCGGCGCGGTGGTGATGCATTTGCAGGCTCAACGTGGCGCCGGGTTTCACCATGATGCGTTTGACCTGAAAGCGTGAACCCGAGTCGATGCTGTAGTACCAACCCCAAGGTCGGTGCACTTGACGGTGCAAGTTTTGCTCGGTGCGGCCTGATTTTTGGAGCTGGTTGACGATGGTCTTGACCTCTTGACTGCGCGAGCGGTCGGTCACCAAAACAGCGTCTGGCGTCTCCACCACGATGACATCGTTCAGGCCGACCACGCTGACCAGGCGGCTGGTGGCGTGAACCAGTGTGTTGCGACTGTCGATCACCAAAGAGTCACCAATTGCCGCATTCCCTGCGGCGTCTTTCGGGCTGACATCCCACACCGCGTCCCAGGCACCGAGGTCAGACCAACCGGCATTCAGAGGCACCATGCGAATGTCGAACTCCGCGGCTTGCGGGCAGCGCTCCATCACCGCGTAGTCGATCGATTCGCTGGGGATCAAAGCGAAAGCTGCGGCTTCAGGGCGCACGAAACTGGCGTCGATGCTGCGGCCGTTCCACGCAATCAGGGTGGCACTGGCAATGTCGGGACGAAACTGCTGAAGTGCTTTCAACCAAACCGACGCACGCACCACGAAGATGCCGCTGTTCCAGAAGTAGCCGCCGTCAGCCACATACGCTTCGGCGGTGGCGAGGTTGGGCTTCTCCACGAACTGAGCGACCTTCAAATCGCCTTGCCCGCTGTCAGTGCAACGTAAATATCCGAACCCGGTTTCTGGCCGGTCGGGCGCAATGCCCAGAGTGACGATGGCCCCATCCGCGGCCGCTCGCACGGCACGTTGCATGGCGACGGTGAAGGCGGCTTCATCCACATAAGTGTGGTCGGCTGCTGTGACAACCATGATCGGGTCGGCACCGTTCGCGTCACCGTCGGCAGCGGCATGCAACGCTGCCATGGTCATGGCGGGCGCGGTGTTGCGCCCGACGGGTTCAAGCAGCACCGTGGCCGATTGCACGTTCAGTTCACGCAACTGGTCAAGCACCAAGAACCGATGCTCTTCGTTGCCCACCACGCAGGGCGCTGACACCTTGATGTCGTCCGCCGCCAGGGTCGCCAAGCGTTGCGCGGCTTCTTGAAACAGGCTGCGGTTGCCTTTGAGAATCAAAAATTGCTTGGGATATTGAGCGCGCGACAGCGGCCACAAGCGCGTTCCGCTGCCGCCAGCCATGATGACGGGCACGACTTGTAAGGGTTGCTGACTCATAGGGTGTTGAAAAAATGACGGGCGTGAATGAAAGGATGAGCGGGGGAACGGGTAAAAAAAAGGCGCGCTGCTTCAGCTCGCCAATCCGTTGGGATTCATGTGCTGCCAGCGCCAACTGTCTGCACACATGTCAGCCAAACTGCGCGTTGTCTTCCAGCCCAGAAGTTCCAAGGCACGCGCAGGGTCGGCGTAGCAACTGGCCACGTCGCCGGGCCGACGCGGCGCAAATTGAATGGGAATACTGCGACCGCTGGCTTGTTCAAAGGCATGCGCCACTTGCAGCACGCTGTGGCCATGGCCTGTGCCCAGATTAACGGTCAGCGGGCCCGGACTGTCCAGCAGTCTGTTGAGTGCGGCCACGTGCCCATCGGCCAAGTCCATCACATGGATGTAATCGCGCACGCCGGTGCCGTCGATGGTGTCGTAATCGTTGCCAAACACTTGCAACTTGTCGCGCTTGCCCACGGCCACTTGGGTGACGAAGGGCATCAGGTTGTTCGGGATGCCGCGCGGGTCTTCGCCGATCAAGCCGCTGGGGTGCGCACCGACTGGGTTGAAGTAGCGCAAGCAGCCAATAGACCACGCCGAATCCGACCTGTGCAAGTCGCTCAGGATATTTTCGGCCATCAGCTTGGTGCCGCCGTAGGGGCTGGTGGCGAACAGCGGGGAATCTTCGCGTATGGGCAGTTCCTTGGGTTCACCGTAAACGGTGGCGCTGGAGCTGAACACAAGAGTCTTGCAGTTGTGCGCCTGCATTTGTTCACACAGGCTGAGCAGGCCACCGATGTTGTTGCGGTAGTAGGCCAATGGCTGACTCACGCTTTCGCCGACGGCTTTGAACGCCGCAAAATGCACGGCGACGTTGATGGCATGACGCTCGAAGACACCGCGCATCGCTGGCGTGTCGCAAACGTCAATTTCCTCAAACACGGGCTGAATGCCGCCCAGTTTTTCCAGTCGCTGCAAAACTTGCCGCGAGCTGTTGGAAAAATTGTCCACACCGACCACTTTGTAGCCAGCGGCTTGCAAAGCCAGCCAAGTGTGCGAAGCGATGTAGCCCGTCGCTCCGGTCAGCAGGACGGTCCGCGCGGTCATTGCAGCGTGTATCTGGCCGAGATACCCACCGTGTTGCTGCGGTAGTCGTTGGACAGTGCTG
>JANPNT010000562.1:0-4216 GCA_031427655.1 Burkholderiales bacterium | reverse complement strand
CCAGCGCGCCTCCAGTCGGCCCGCCACGCCCACCAAGGCGGGGTGATAGCGCTTCACGTGCGCCGGATCAAAGCCCGCCATCACCATGCGCCGCTGGCGCTTCCAGGCATCGCCATTGGCCGCAAAAACGCCCGGCTTCAGACCCATTTCACTGCCAATTTCTTCCATGCGCGAAGTGCGCCGAAATCCGTCGGGCCGGTCACGCAAAGCGGCCGCCGTGGCTTGGTGGTCGCCCACCACCACGATCAAACGCGGTCCGAGTTGCAGCTTGAAGAACGGCCCAAATTCCTGCGCCCAAGCCTCCAACTGCAAGTGCATTCGCTCGGTGTCAATTTGCAGCAAGTTGCCCACAATGGGCAAGCCGCGCGGGCCGGGCAAGTCTTGGGCGCGGCGCAGGGCTTGTGCGGGTGCGGGTGCGGGTGCTACAGATGCGGCATTGAGGGTGGGCGTTTCCATGGGCGGCTCCTGGGGTTGGATGCGGGAACTGCGCTTGCCTGGTGAGACTCATTTCGGGGCACGGACAAAGTATGCGCACCAAGTTTTCACATCAAACACAACATCTTACGATGCTACTTTTGATTCTTGTGGCCATGGAAACAAACCATGAGAACGACAGTCAACATCGACGAAAACCTGCTCGCCAAGGCGATCAAATTGGCCGGCCCTATGGACCGCTCCACGCTGATCGACGAAGGATTGAGGGCTTTCGTTCAACGTGAAAGTGCCAAGCGCTTGGCCAAGTTGGGCGGGAGTCAACCCGAACTCGAAGCAGCACCTCGCAAACGCTAAGGCAGCTCGGCTTGATTCTGGTTGACGCCTCTGTTTGGGTGGACCACCTGCGCAGCGCAGACGCTCAATTGGCAGACCTTTTGGAGCGGCAACAAGTCGCGATGCATCCGCTTGTGATGGGAGAAATCGCCTGCGGCAGTTTGAAGAAGCGCGCTTCGATTTTCGAGTTGCTCACGGAGCTGCCCATGGCGGTGGTGGCCGAGGCCGACGAAGTTCTCGGCTTCATAGAGCGGCATGGGCTTTATGGAAAGGGCATTGGATATGTCGATGCGCACCTCATCGCTTCGGCGGCGTTGACTGAAGACGCAACCCTATGGACGCGTGACAAGCGCCTGCTGGCAGTGGCTCAAAAAATGGGCTACGCGTTCCAAGACAGCTCAATGCACTGACGATCAAAGGGACGCCGCGTGGCCGAACCCAAGGCTTGAATTGGTCGCGCAGATCCGCGCAACGCCGCCATCACGTGTTCACCTCCAACCTTTCGCGCAAGAACGCCAATAGCGCCTGATTGCGTTTGAGCCGCATGCGTTCGGGGGTGACGACGGCGCTGATGCCGAAGCCGAATTTGGTACGGGGCGTCCATGCGCTGAGCAGTGGCACCAGCGTGCCTTGCTTGATCTCCGCTTCGCACAAGTAGCCTGGCAACAGCGCAATGCCCAGGCCTGCCAAAGCGGCATCTGCCACCGCCTCGGGGTTGTTGGCGTGATAACGGCTGCGCACATGAACTTCATCGGCCTTGCCGTCCAGAACGAAGGCCCAAGTGTCGTCCGAGCTTTCACGCCAATAGCTGAGGCAATGATGCGCTCCAAGCTCATTCGGCGCAGTTGGTGTTCCCGCTGTCGCGAGGTAAACCGGTGCAGCCACGACCACCCACTCGATGCGCGCAATAGGGCAGGTGCTGAAGTCGGACGACTCCAAGGCGGTCCAGCGCAGCGCAAGGTCCACGCGCTCGTAGGCGATGTCCATCATGCGGTCTGCCAGCAACAGTTCAATTTGAATGCCGGGATGCAGGCGCAAGAATTCCGGCAACTTTTTGGCCAACACGCGCTGCCCCCACGACACGCAAGCGGTGATGCGAATCTGACCGCTCAGGTCGGACCGCAAGGCGCGCAAGCTCTCGTCGGCCGCGCTCATTTCTTCAATGGCGCGGCGCGCGTAACCCAAGTAAGCCTCGCCTGCAGTGGTCAGTGCCACCTTGCGGGTGTTGCGGCTGAACAGTGTGCTGGCGACCGCCGCTTCCAGCTGCGCAATGCGCTTGCTGACCACGCTTTTGCCGGTACCGATGCTGGTGGCCGCCGCGCTCACGCTGGCGTGTTCGGCCACTTTGACAAAGGCCGTCAACATGTCAAATGAAATGCTCATTGTTTCCAAATCAAGGACAAACCGTTTGCATTCGAGCAGTTGTTGACGGCGGCGTCAATGCATAAGCTATGGCCCAGCGGCACCAGACCGTTGCAAACCAAATGGAGACACGATCATGCAAATCTATGCCGACCCCATCACCATCAATTGCCGCAAGGTGATAGCCGGGCTTGACCTCATCGGCGCGCCCTACGAGTTGAAGCGTGTGGACTATTTCAAGGGCGAGCAAAAGGCCGAGGCCTACATGGCGCTGAACCCCAACGCATCGATTCCGGCGCTCGTCGACGGCGACTTGGTGCTGTGGGAGTCGAACGCCATATTGCAATACGCAGCGGACTCAGCAGGCAACGAAAAAGCCTACCCGCGCGACCTGAAAACGCGCGCCGATGTGAACCGCTGGATGTTTTGGGAATCGGCCAGTTGGTTTCCAAGTTGCTATGTGTTCATGGTGGAGAACTGTGTGAAGCCGCTGCTCGGCTCGCAGCCCGACGCAGCCGTGCTCGACGCGCAGCAATCGCAGTTTCACAAGCTGGCTGGCATCCTTGATGCGAGGCTGCGCCAGAGTGAGTGGGTGGCGGGCAGCAACCCGACCATCGCCGACATCGCGTTGGCCGCACCCATGCACCTGCACGGCTGGCAGCAACTGCCGCTGGACGACCACCCCAACTTGCGTCGCTGGATGACGCAGAGCGTGGAGAAGCTGCCAAGCTGGGACAAAACTTGGGTCGGCGAGGGCTTCGCCACCCGGCCTGCAGCCCATTGAAAGGCGCTGTGAACGAATCAAAGTCGGTGCGGACAACGCTGAACTACAGCGTTGACGACGGCATTCCGCCCGACTACTACTTCTACGAGCCCGACGCGCCGGTCAAGCTCAACCCGCCCGGCACCGATGTGCGCGAGGTTGAAATTCACGACGGCTGGTCAGAGGCACCGCACCTCAGCACTGACCGCGAAGGCTTTGAGATTCACCCCTTCGGCGCGCAGTTTGACCAGTTCGACGACGACGCCTCCATCAAGACACGCTTCTACGCGCAAGTGGTCGATTTCGTAAAGCGCAACACCGGTGCGAAGCGCGTGGAGGTGTTCGACCACACCATCCGCAAGCGCCTGCCCGCCGACCTCCAAGCGCAGACCACGGTGCAGCGGCCGGCCGTGATGTTGGTGCACAGCGACTACACGGTGAACAGCGGCCCACAGCGGGTGCACGACATCGTGCCCGCTGACGCCGAGGCGTTGCTGCAGCGTCGTGTGGCGTTTTTCAACGTCTGGAAGCCGCTTTACCGGCGTGTCGAAGAACTGCCGTTGGCGATGTGCGACGCACGCAGCCACGACCCCGACGACATGCTCATCATGGATCTGAAGTACCGCGAACGCACCGGCGAAATTTATGTGATGCGTTGGTCACCCAAACACCGTTGGCTCTACTTTCCGTTGATGGAAGCCGACCACGCGCTGCTGCTGAAAACCTACGACTCCGAAACCGACGGGCGCGCCCGCTTCATGGGCCACACCGCGTTTGAGGATCCAACCTCGCCACCCGACGCCCCGAAACGCGAAAGCATCGAGGTGCGCACGATGGCGTTTTTTTGATTCAGTGGCCACTGGCCATTGGTCGCATCGCATCGCATCGCAACTCGATTGGAGATCATCAAATCAGTTTAATTGACAACTGAACTGTCTATCTCTAAAGTGAGATGCTTCGATGTATTCGGGCGGCGACAGTGAAAATCGTGTGCATAGGCGGCGGGCCGGCAGGCTTGTACTTTTCGCTCTTGATGAAAAAGGGCAACCCCAACCACGACATCACCGTGGTGGAGCGCAACAAGCCTTACGACACCTTCGGCTGGGGTGTGGTGTTCTCAGACGCCACCTTGGCCAACATGCGCCAGTGGGACGCCGCGACCGCCGCCGAAATTGAAATATCGTTCAACCACTGGGACGACATTGAGCTGGAATTCAAAGGAAGCTGACTGTGAATCGAAAGACCGTTGACCCTTTGTTCTTCTATTATGTGTTTAGCAGCGAAGAACAGCAGGAGTTTATTCGCGAGAACACCATTCAAACT
>JANPNT010000561.1:0-13648 GCA_031427655.1 Burkholderiales bacterium | reverse complement strand
CTGCCTTTCGAACCGCCACATTTCAGCGCCGATTCCACCGTGGGCGGCATGGTCGCCGCGGGCTTGGCCGGGCCGTCGCGCGCCCAAGCAGGCAGCGTGCGCGACTACGTGTTGGGCGTCACTTTGCTGAACGGCCAAGGCGAAGTGATGAGCTTCGGTGGTCAGGTGATCAAGAACGTCGCAGGCTACGACGTGTCGCGTTTGCTGGCCGGTTCACTCGGCACCTTGGGCGTGATTTTGGAGGTGTCACTCAAGGTGCTGCCCATCTCGCCTGCCACCGCCACGCTGTGTTTTCAGATGAAGGAAGCTGCCGCCATTCAACAGCTCAATCAGTGGGGCGGTCAACCCTTGCCGCTGAGTGGCAGCACTTGGTGGAACGACACGCTGGTGGTGCGCTTGAGTGGTGCAGTGGCGGCGGTGAATGCTGCTGTGAAAAAACTCGGTGGTGAGGTGGTGCCTGAACACGAAGCGAGGGTTTTTTGGCGCGGCGTGCGCGATCACAGCGATGCGTTTTTTGTGTCGGCGCAAGCGGCGGTGAATGCAGGCGGCGAGCTGTGGCGCGTGTCGGTGCCGCAGACGGCTGCGCCTTTGTCGCTGCCTGGTGAATCGCTCATCGAATGGGGCGGAGCGCAGCGCTGGCTGATCACCGCAGCAGGCCAGGCTGAGTCCGTTCGTGCGGCCGCAAAAGCCGCGGGCGGTCACGCCACGCTGTTCCGCGCCGTCCGCAAATCAAGCGGCGCGTTCACGCCGCTGACCGAACCACTGGCGCAAATTCACCTCGAAATGAAACGCTCGTTTGACCCTGCGGGCATCTTCAATCCGGGTCGGCTGTACCCCGGCTGGTGACCGCCAGCGCCGCCATGATTTCCGCCACTCACACTCGCGCTGATGCACTCACCGGCTTGGCCTGGCTGCTGCTTTTTCAGTCGGTCGGCGAAGTGATTGCGCGCAGCACGCCCCTGGGCTTGCCGGGCCCGGTGGTCGGCATGTTGCTGCTGTTGGTGGCATTGCGTTTTGAGCGTGTGAGCGGGCCCGTATCGCGAACCGCCGACGTGCTGCTTGAACATTTGTCGTTGTTGTTCGTGCCGGTGAGCGTCGGCGTGATGACGCATTTGGCGCTGATCTCGCAGTACGGCGTGCGCATGGCGGTGGCCTTGGTGCTGTCCACCTGGATCGGCTTGGCGGTCACTGCCTTGGTGCTGCGCGGCATGCTGAAACCAAGCGTTGCGGTATGACTCAGTTCGTCGAACTGTGGGTTTACCTGTCGGCCACACCGCTGTTTGGTTTGACGGCCACGCTGGTGGTTTACGTGATCGCGCGCGCGGCCTACCAACGCGCCCACCACGCGCCTTGGGCGAACCCTGTTCTGTGGAGTGTGGTGGTGTTGGCGGCTTTGCTGACGCTCAGCGGCACGCCTTACCCCACCTACTTTTCAGGCGCGCAGTTCATCCACTTTTTGCTCGGCCCTGCCGTGGTGGCACTCGCGTGGCCGCTGTGGCAGCGCCGCGCCGAGCTGCGTCTTCGCGTGACACCCATTGCCGTGTCTGCACTGGCAGGCGGCGCGGCTGCGGCAATCAGCGCGTTCGCCATTGGCGCAGCGCTGGGTTTGCCACCCGACGTGCTGCGATCTTTAGCGCCCAAGTCCGTCACCGCACCAGTGGCCATGGGCATTGCCCAGCAGATCGGCGGCATCCCTGCGCTTGGGGCCGTGTTTGCGGTGCTCACCGGTTTGGTGGGTGCCATCAGCGCCAAGTATTTGTTCGATGCGCTGCGAGTTGCGGCACCCGAAGTGCGCGGCTTTTCCATCGGCACCATCGCCCACGGCATTGGTGCGGCGCGGGCTATGCAAGTGCATCCCGACGCCGGTGCTTACGCCGCTTTGGCGCTGAGCCTGCAAGTGCTGTTGGCGTCGCTGTTGATGCCGCTGGTCTTCAAGTGGCTTTGATGTTTGAAGTGATTTTTGAAGTGGATTTTTAATCTCAATTTATGCAAACCACCTTAGCCCCCGAATTCAAAGGCACCCGCGACGGCGAAGCGGCCGAGGCCATTTTGCGCAGCTGCGTGCACTGCGGTTTTTGCAACGCCACTTGCCCGACGTACCAGCTGCTGGGCGACGAGTTGGACGGCCCCCGTGGTCGCATCTACCTGATGAAGCAGGTGCTGGAAGGCGCGGAAGCCACCCGCAAAACGCAACTGCACTTAGACCGCTGCCTGACCTGCCGCAACTGCGAAACCACCTGCCCGTCGGGCGTGCAATACGGTGCGCTGGTCGAGATCGGGCGACGCATTGTCGAGACCAAAGTTGAGCGCCCCAAGTCTGAGCAAAGCGTGCGCTGGTTGTTGAAGGAAGGCCTCACCTCGCCGCTGTTTTCACCGGCCATGAAGATGGGCCAATTGGTGCGCCCGCTGCTGCCAGGCGCGCTGAAAAACAAGGTGCCCGCCAAGGCCGGGCCACGCGCGCATTTGTGGCCTGCGCGCGAGCATGCGCGCAAGGTGTTGATGTTGATGGGCTGCGTGCAGCCGGCCATGATGCCCAACATCAACAGCGCCACCGCCCGCGTACTGGACGCCTGCGGCATTCAAACCGTGGTGGCCGACAACGCAGGTTGCTGCGGTGCCATCCGCAGCCACTTGAACGACCATGAAGGTGGCCTGGCCGACATGCGCCGCAATGTGGACGCCTGGTGGCCATCGGTGCAAGCGGGCAAGGTCGAAGCCATCGTGATGAACGCGTCCGGCTGCGGCGTCACGGTCAAAGCCTACGGTCACGCGCTGGCGCACGACCCAGCGTATGCCGACAAAGCCAAGCGCATCAGCGAACTCACACGCGACCTGAGCGAGCTGCTGCCCGACTTGGTGGAGCCGCTGAAACGCAAGCTGCACGTGAAGGCCACCAAGCAACTGGCGTTTCACCCGCCCTGCACTTTGCAGCACGGCCAGCAACTGCGCGGCGGTGTGGAAACGCACTTGAACGCGCTGGGTTTTGAGGTGAAATTGGCGGCCTGCGAAAGCCACCTGTGCTGCGGTTCAGCCGGCACGTATTCAGTCACCCAGCCCGAGCTGGCCTACGCACTGCGTGACCGCAAGCTGGCAAATTTGGAGCCGCTGAAAGCGCAAGTCATCGTGTCAGCCAATGTGGGATGCATTCAGCATTTGCAGACCGGCACGGCCACGCCGGTAAGGCATTGGATCGAGGTGGTGGACGAGGCCTTGGCGGGTTGAGGATTTACTCCCTCCTCTTGGACGCAGGAGGGTTGGGGAGGAGGTAAAAACGCCAAACACAAGCCGAAGTACTGACCGCCACCACCCCGATGCCGCCACCAACGCAGGCAAGTTCTTCCGCAACCCCACCAGCACCATCCGCTCATCCAACGGCGACGCCGCAAAGCCGTGCCTCAAGTAGACCGCCTTCGCCTCATTATCAATCGCATGGCACATCAGCGCTCGCACTCCGATCAAGTCAGCCGCTTGAATGGATCGCAGCAAGGCGTCTTTCCGCAACCCGCTGCCAATGCCCTTGCCTGACCGATCTGAGTGCACCGCCAAGTGGCCCAAGACGATGACAGGTACGGGTCTGGCATGTTGCGGCGCAAGCGCCCTGGCGCAGCACCGCTGGCAACCGAGCCTGCTGCCAAGGCGTAGCAACCGATCACCCGCTGCGCGTCAGCGCACACAACGAAGCAACGTGATGCACCAGAAATCGAGTTGACCAAGGCGCGCTTCTGAAGCCACGTGGTCGGCGACTGATGCGTGCAGGTGAACGCGGATATGTCGTGCGCCGCAGTCAGCGGCGTCGGTGCGCTGAACGTGCGTGCGCTCACTTGTCCCAAGGCGCGCGCTTAGCAAGCAGGCGCATCACCCCGGCGTTCTGAGCAAGCGGTTTATTCATCAAAGCTTCAAAAGCCTTGAATTGCTTGGCGCTCACGCCGAACATGGTTTGATCTAACAGCTCCTGCTCAGCCTTGTCTCGCGAAGCTTCCAGCATGAAGTCGGTGCGTCTCTTGCCTTGCAGTCACGCGGCACGGTCTATTAGTTCACGCTGGCTTAGTGGAGTGCGCAAGTTGATGACGGCGGAAGTAGCGGTATTGCTGATCCATTCTCGCGGCTGTGTGGACGTTGTGCATACGTTTTATTTGGGCATTAGAGCAACGCGCAGGTGTCGGCGGCCAGTCGAGTTGCAAACAGCGTTGGCGTCATTCACTCGAGCTCCAGCTGGCAAGGCACCTCACGGCCCACCACACGAAAATGCTAAAATAAGTAAGGATTCCTTACTTTATCCAAAATTTCAACATGCTCGCCAAACTCACTTCGAAGAACCAACTCACGCTTCCCAAAAGCATCACGGCGGCCGTTGCGCCAACGGAGTATTTTGATGTTGAGGCACGCGGCGGGCAAATCATATTGACGCCCTTGCGCATGCAGCGAAGTGATGCCGTGCGCGCCAAGCTGGCGGAACTTGACCTCGGTGAAGCTGACATTGCCGCCGCTGTGGCGTGGTCTCGCAAACGCGGCTGAGCAGCAGTTCGGTTGTGGTGAAAGCCAAGCGTCCCGGCGCGGCGCCAGTCGTGGTGATCGACACCAACCTCGTGCTTTCAGCCCTCGTATTCGGCGGTGGCCGATTGAGCGCGTTGCGAACGGCGTGGCAAAGCGGCCGGTGCATCCCGCTCGTTTCTACCGCCACCGCCGCCGAGCTCATGCAAGTGCTGGCTTACCCAAAATTCAAACTGAGCGCTGCAGACCGCGAAGAGTTGCTGGCCGACTACTTGCCGCATTGCCGCAGCGTTCGCATCCCGGCTCGCCTGCCCAAACTACCGATTTGCCGTGACTTGAATGACCAAATGTTCATCGAGTTGGCAGCGGTGGGCAAGGCGGATTTTTTAGTGACCGGCGACAAGGATCTGCTGGTGCTGGCGTCGCAATTCAAGCGGCCTGTCGTGGGTGCGGATGTGTTTTTGAAGCGCCTCGCAGATTGAAGCGCGTTGCATGGTGAGTACGGCAGTCGTCGCGACTGCGATGGAGCGGCTCGCGACTTCCCCAGTGAGAAGTGGCGCCGTGAATCACGTGGAGGCACTAGACGCGCAGGACGGCGTGGGGTGCGTTCAGGTTAAACGCAAGATGTGAACCAATACCGCAATACCGTTCGATTACCCCGTTCGGGCTGAGGTATCGAAGTCCAGCGCAGGGCTTCGATACCTCAGCCCGAACGGATTCTGTTTGTGTTTTGGGGTGGAAGAACAGCATTCAGACGTGGCCCTTGGATCGCGCGTGGATCGCGCATTGATCAGTTGAGGAGGCTAGCCTGCCATAATTTCTTTGCGTGTCTTGCGCTTGCACAGACAACCATCACTCGGCAACTCGGTTTTAAAGTGGCCATTTGGTGCCATTCAGCATTTCCTCGGCGGCGTCGTGATGAGCGTGCGCAGACAAATGATTCCCATGACAGCAGGTTCGAGAGGACTTATTCACCGCCTCCCTGCGTTCCTTCCCAGGAAACACCTATGCAAGACAAGCTGCTGCAAGTGCACACGCATCCTTCGTCCAACGGAATGAGGCTCGACACAACGCGGCTCGCAGAGTTGGGTCGAGCCTTGATTCTCGACACGGGTCCGGAACGCGCCTACGACGACATCACGCGCCTGCTGGCCACCACACTGGCCGTTCCGATCACGATGGTGAACCTGCTCGATGCGGAACGCGACTGGTTCAAGTCGCGCGTCGGCATCCAGCAAACGCAGTCCCCGGTGGTCACCTCATTTTGCGAGGCCTTCTTCAACACCTCGCGCGATCTCATCGTCGTCGAGGACACGCTGAGCGACCCGCAGTTAAAGGCCCACCCGATGGTGTCGGGTCGGCCTTTCATCCGCTTTTATGCAGCGGCGCGGCTGAAGGTGCGCGGTGAGACGATCGGAACCCTCTGTGCTTACGACATTCACCCCAGGCAATTGGCAACTGATCAACTTGAGCATCTCAGCACGCTGGCCAACGCGGCGGCTGAATTGATTGGCCGGCGCCACACCGCGAAACCGAGAACCCCAAACATCCCGGCGGGCTAAGCCAGACACAGCGAAGTCGTCCACCGCGCCGGGGGTCACACTTTCGGGTGCAGTTGATCAGGTGCCTCAGCAGGTTGGCCCATCAGCGTGGGATGGCGTTCACCAGATCCCGGCCTGCCTTGTCTTCGGCATTCACCACGCGAGACATTTCGCGAAGCTGGTAGGGCTAAACGAGGGTCAGGGCTCAACGCGGGTCAAGTCTAAATTCTTCGATTCATTAAGGTGGATTCCGAGTCTCGAAATTGCCGCGGTGTTCGTCTGGCAACAACTCCAGTCCGTTCGCTAACGGCCAGTTTTGTAGCTCACGGGCTGCAATCAGACGATGAACGTTGAGAAAACAGACGAGTACCGCGGATGCATTGATGGCCTGAAAGATCAAGCAGAAGAGCATGCGTGCTGATGCGCGTGGATGGTCTGATTCATGGCAACCCAGCCGCTGGTCGAAATCTTACCGAGGGCGTGTCTGAGCTCAAAGTTAATGTAAGCCCCGGATACAAGGTGTATTACTCGCTGCGTGATGTAAGGCTGCATCCGCTCATGGCAGGTGGCGAAAAATTGACGCAAGCCAAAGACATTGCCAAGGCGCTTGGAATGAACCGGAACTTCGTGGAGAAGAGGCAATGAGCAAAGCAGCAGCAAAGAAGGCCATAAAAACATCGAGCTATGACGTGGCCGAGCACCTGCGCACGCCGCGCAGGAAATTTGGCTTATCCGGATGCTTGGTTTGACGAATCGCCGGAAGACGCGCCCGGCATTGCGAGAGCTTCGGGCGACATCGCTCTCGCGAAGGGCATGGCGCAAGTGGCCAAAGACGCTGGGCTGAGCCGCGAGGTCCTGTACCGCGCAGTGAGCCAAGAAGGCAACCCCAGTTTCGCGACGAACTTGAAAGTGGCCAAGGCACTTGGTGTGCGACTTCATGCTCAGACTGCACTGACTGGCGGGTAACGCGTCGCACCTTCCTCCTTGACGGAGGAAGGTTGGGATGGAGGTGATTACGTTGAATACTTGCGGTGGTATCGACAAGTTCTCACCTCTCCGCAACCCTCTCCGTCAAGGAGAGGGAGTCAATACAGGCGCCTCTCCGTCAAGGAGAGGGGGGCCAACACCAGAAAAGAAATCACCCCCGCTGCGCCCGCAAGGCCCACACCACACCGGCCACCAACAAGCCCGCGCCCATCAGCGTTTGCCACTGCGGCCACGCGCCGCGCAGTACGAATGCAAAGCACAACGCCGCCAAGGTTTCAAAGACGATGAGCTGGCCGCTCAATGTGCTGGGCAGGCGTTGGCTGGCTTCATTCCAGCACAGGGTGCCCAGCCATGACGCGAAGAAACCCATGGCAAACATCAGGCCCACGTACTCGAGTGCGCGTGGGCCGAGCGGCATGTCGAACGTGCTGCCACTGACGGCGCTCCACACCCAAAAACCGAGGTAGCCGAACAGCGCCAAGGGCAGCGTGGCGATGCCTTGCGCGGTGGCCCAGGTGGTCGCTCTGTTTCGATGCGTGCGGTCAGCATGCGCACGCAGCCATTCGGCGTTGCGGATGGGGTACCAAGTCCAGCACACCACCGCGCCCACGGCCAACATGCCGCCCCAGGCGTAGCGGCTCAAGTCGGCTTGCGCATCGGCGCGCAGGGCATTCAATTCAACCTGGTTGACCAGTGCAATGCCCGCCGCGATCAAGCCCATCGACGGCAGCATGCGGGCCCACGGCAGCGGCTGCGCGGCGCGCAAATTCGACACCACCGCAATCACCACCGGCAGCGTGCCAATCACCATGGTGGGCAACGGCGCACCGGCGCGCTGGATGGCGCTGGACAGGAACAGGTAGTAGACGATGTTGCCCACCAGCGCGAGCTTCAGCGCCTCCAGCCAATCGGCCTTGGTGAGCTCGCGCAGCCGCGCGCGGTCAAACCAAGCCAAGGGCAGCGCTATCAAACCGAAGGCGAGGTAGCGGCCGAAGGTGTGCAGGGCGGCGGGGTAGTCGGGCAGCATCAGCGGCCCCACAAACACCAAGCCCCACATCAGGCCCGCGGCCAGCGCGAACAGCGTGCCGGCGATCACGCTTCTGTGGTCACGTCAGACCCTTCAGGGCCGCGTTCAGTCAATCGAAATTCCGACCTTCTTGATGATGGCGCCCCACTGCTTGCCCTCGGCGTCGATGTAGCTTTTGAACTCAGCTGCGGTGCCGCCGCCGATGATGAAACCTTGCTTGACCATGGCGTCGCGCACGGCCGGGTCTTTGAGCACGGCGTTGACATCCGCGTTGATGCGCGCAATCACGTCGGGCGGTGTGCCTGCGGCGGTAAACAAGCCGTTCCACGCCAGCGCTTCAAAGCCCGGGTAGCTCTCGGCCACCGTGGGCAGGTTTTTCAAACCCTCGGTGCGCAGCAGGCTGGTGGCGGCAATCAGCTTGATGCGGTTGCCTTGAACCAGCGGCACCAGCGGCGGTGCCACTGCAAACAGCATTTGCGTTTCATTGGCCGCCAGCGACAAGCCGGCAGGCGGCGAGCCATTGAACGGCACATGCAACGCTTCAAACCCGGCCACGCTTTCCAACAGCGCCATCGTCAGGTGCGACGAGCTGCCGTTGCCGACCGAACCGTAGTTGAGCTTGCTGCCCTGCGCCTTGGCCCAGGCCACCAACTCGGGCAGGGTGTTGGCGGGGTTGCTGGAGTTCACGGCCAGCACATTCGGCTGGGAGGTGGTCAGCACGATGGGCATCAAATCTTTGCCCGGCACGTAGGGCATTTTTTTGTACATGTGCGGGCCAAAAGCGATGGGGCCGTTGAAGCCCAGGCCCAAGGTGTAGCCATCCGGTGCGGCTTTGGCCACCACGTCCATGCCCAACATGCCGCCCGCACCGGCCTTGTTTTCAATCACCAGCGGTTGCTTCCATTTGTCTTTGAGCTTGTCGCCCAAGGTGCGCACGATGATATCAAGCGAGCTGCCAGCGGGGGCGGGCACCACCACGCGCACGGGCTTGTCGGGCCAGTTGTTGGCGGTCGCGTTGGCGGTCTGCGCGTTCGCTGTGTGGGCCAACAAAACGCCGACAGACAACGTGAAAAGAACAGAAGTGAATGGCTTCATACAAAGGTCCGTGGAAGGCGGTTGAGCGGGTGAGGTGTCAGTTTGTGCATGGTAGCGTCGCCTTTTTATCAGCAAGCATTGCGCCCGCTCTGCATCAAGACTGCCTCATGATCGCCAAGCAATTGCGCCGCATCCCTTCCTTTTTGCGTCACGTCGGCCCCGGCGTGGTCACGGGCGCGGCCGACGACGATCCGTCTGGCATCGCCACCTACACGCAGGCCGGTGCTCAGTTTGGAACAGGCGTGTTGTGGACGGTGTTCCTGACCTTGCCTTTCATGATTGGCATACAGCTGGTCAGCGCGCGCATCGGCCGTCAGTCGGGCCGGGGCATTGCCGCCAATTTGCGGCTGCACACGCCCAAAGCGTTCTTGTACGCCATCGTGTTGTTGCTGTTGGTGGCCAACACCATCAACATCGCTGCCGACATCGCCGCGATGGGCGAAGCGCTGCAATTGATAGTGGGTGGCGGCGAGCATTTTCATGCGGTCGCGTTCGGCGTGGTCACGTTGTTGTTGCAGGTGTTTGTGCCCTACCGGCGCTTGGCACCCATCCTGAAATGGCTCACCCTGACCCTGTTCGTTTACGTGGCGGCTGCCTTCACGATTCACATTCCCTGGGCTCAGGTGTTGCACGATTTGGTGGTGCCTAAAATCGTACCCAACCCTGCATTTTGGATGATGATTGTGGCCATTTTGGGCACCACCATTTCGCCCTATTTGTTCTTTTGGCAAGCCGCGCAAGAGGTTGAAGAAATGCGCTTGCGCGGCATCACCGCAGGTTCGGAAAGCGCCCACACCTTGCACGTTGCCAAGCGCCGCATGCGGCTGGACACCGTGGTGGGCATGGTGTTTTCTAACGGCGTGGCCTTCTTTGTGATGTTGATGGGTGCCTTGGTGCTGCACGCCGGTGGCGTCACCGATGTGCAAAGCGCTGCCCAAGCTGCGCAGGCGCTGCGTCCCTTGGCCGGTGATTTCGCCTTTACTTTGTTCTCGTTCGGCATCATCGCCACCGGCTTGTTGGCGGTGCCGGTGTTGGCGTCATCAGCGGCGTATGCGGTGGCCGAAGCCTTCGGCTGGCCGGAAGGGTTGGAGCGCCATTGGCGCGAAGCCAAAGGCTTCTACGGCATCGTCGCTTTCGCCACCATCATCGGGACCGGCTTGGACTTCACGCCCATTGACCCGATGAAGGCGCTCTACTGGAGTGCGGTGGTCAACGGCGTGGTGGCCGTGCCCATCATGGTGGCAATGATGTTGCTGGCCAACAAGCCGCAGGTTATGGGCCCGCTGCCGGTGCGTCGCAAAACCCGTGCGCTGGGCTGGGGCGCAGTGGCGCTGATGAGCGCAGCGGTGTTCATGATGCTGCGCGATTCAGTGGCTTGAATTTGCGCTGAGTTGGGTTTGCTTATCCGGCCACCCAATCGCCCGACTTCCCCCCGTGCTTTTCCAGCACGCGGATGTTGCCCATCACCATGCCGCGGTCGACGGCCTTGCACATGTCGTACACCGTGAGCAAGCCCACTTGCACGGCGGTGAGAGCTTCCATTTCCACTCCGGTGCGGCCCAGGGTTTCAACTTGCGCGGTGCAAATCACGGTGTTTTTTGCCGCATCCACCGCGAAGTCCACCGTCACGCGGGTGATGGGCAGCGGATGGCACAGCGGAATCAGGTCGGACGTTCGCTTGGCCGCCTGGATGGCCGCGATGCGCGCCACGCCAATCACGTCGCCCTTCTTCGCGTTGCCGCCTTCTATCAAGGCCAGCGTGGCGGGCAGCATGCGGATCTCGCCGCTGGCGCGCGCCACGCGGTGCGTCTCGGCCTTGGCCGACACGTCCACCATGTGGGCCAGCCCGGCGCCGTCGAAGTGGGTCAAGGAGGTGCTTGGCAGGGTGGCTGTCATGGTGGGAAACAATCTGGCAACAAGGGGAGTGGCATGATGACAGCAGACTTCGCGGCGTTGAGATTGAACCTCGCGCGCGGCGTCTGACTCAGACCCATTTGCTTGCCGAAGGCCCCGACTTGACTCCTTCATTCTTTCAGCGGCGTACCTTGCAGCGCATCGTCAGCGCGCTGTGTGCCAGTGCCTTGTTCAGCGCTGGGTTCACACCGCTGGCGCAAGCTCAGGTGAATT
Source organism: Burkholderiales bacterium (assembly GCA_031427655.1). GTDB lineage: Bacteria > Pseudomonadota > Gammaproteobacteria > Burkholderiales > Burkholderiaceae_C > JANYJJ01. The sequence goes on along the minus strand of JANPNT010000561.1, from coordinate 2,380 downwards.
TACCGGCCCTTGGCGACACCGCCTCAGACGACTTCAATTTGGGCACCGAACGCAAGATCGGCGACCAAATCATGCGTGAAATTCGGCGCGACCCCGAGTACATCGACGACCCCTTGCTGCTGGAGTATTTGCAGTCGCTGTGGCAGCCGCTGTTGGCCGCAGCGCGACAGCGCGGTGAGATCACCGCCGAGGTGGACCAGCGCTTTGCGTGGGAGCCTTTTCTGGTGCGCGACCGCACTGTGAATGCCTTCGCGCTACCGGGCGGCTACATCGGCGTGCACTTGGGCTTGATGGCCATGACCGCCACGCGCGACGAGCTGGCCTCGGTGCTGGCGCATGAGATGACGCACGTCACCCAGCGTCACATTGCACGCAGCATTGCGAACAGCAAAAAGCAGTCTTTGCTCAGCGCCGCAGCACTGATCTTGGGCGTGCTGGCGGCCAGCCGCAGCCGCAGCACCGACGCCGCCAACGCCGTCATCACCGGCAGTCAAGCGGCTGCGATTCAGGGCCAACTCAACTTCTCGCGCGACATGGAACGCGAGGCCGACCGGGTGGGTTTTTCCATCATGACCGGTGCCGGTTTCAGCGCGGGTGGCATGGCCGCGATGTTTGAAAAACTCGACGGCGCCTCGCGCTTCAACGACAGCGGCGGCTTCCCGTATTTGCGCAGCCACCCGCTGACCACCGAACGCATCGGCGAAGCGCGTGGGCGCGCTGGTGTGGGTTTCGGAGTTGCGGCAGTGACCGCGCCGCCCGACGTGTTGGAGCACAGCTTGGCGCAGGCCCGGGCACGTGTGTTGATGGACCCGCGTGTTGATTCGCTGCGCCGTTGGCAAGCCTTGGATTTGCAAACCGAAGCCGACGTCAGCGGCTTGCCTGTCAACGAAAAGCTCGCCAATGCCTGCGCCAGCGCGCTCGCATCCACCTTGCTGCGCGACTGGGCGCGGGCCGACAAATCGCTGCTGCGAGCGCAATCCTTGATGTCCACACCAGCGCAGTTCAACCCGCGCGCCGAGCGCGCCGTGGCGTTGCTGAATGCGCAGTCGCAATTGGAGCGCGGCAACACCGCGCGCGCGCTGGAGGTGTTGGAGCCCTATGCCCAAGCAGATTTAGGACAACCCACATCACGGCCACTGCTGTTGATGAACGCCCGCGTGGCCTTGAGTGCGGGCCTGCCCGCAGCGGTGAATCTGCCGCGCCTGACGCGCAACGCCGAAACCTTGCAAACCTGGGTGGCCGTGAACCGAAGCGACGCCGAAGCGTGGTCGTCGCTCAGCCAAGTTTGGAGCGCGCTGAACCAGCCCCTGCGCGCGTTGCGAGCCGACGCCGAAGCGCGACATGCCTTGGGCGATTGGGCTGGCGCCATCGACCGCTTGAAGGCCGGTCAGCGCTTGGCCAAACGCGGGCCAATGGGCGGTGCGGCCGCGGGTGCCGATTTCATCGAAGCCTCGGTCATCGATTCGCGCCTGCGCGACATCGAAGCGCAGCGCAAGGCACTGAGTGCGGAGGATCAGCGGGCGGGTTGAGTGGCTTTGCGATCCGAACCAGCGGGCTCAGGGACAGCCTTCGACGCCTGGTCCCCCTAGACTCCAACGCCGCGCGCCAATCTGAGTGCAGGCCAAAGGGAGATCAGGGATGCGTTCATTCGTTGGTGCCGCCGCGCTCGTGGGGCTCACCTGGGCAAGCATTTGCTCCGCCGCCACCATCACCGCCGTCAGCCCGCAGGGCGAAGCGGCTCAGGTGCGACAAATCACGGTCAAGTTCTCAGACGCGATGGTGCCCTTCGGCGATTTGCGCCTGCCCGACCCGATGAGCGTGAGCTGCCAAGGCGCGGTGCCCGCAGGCTCCGGCCACTGGGCGAATGAGCGGGTTTGGTTGTACGACTTTGCGCAAGCGGTGCCGCCTGGCACGCGCTGCGTGTTGAAGCTCAAGGCCGACTGGAAACCGTCTTCACCACTGACTGGCGCGGCTCGCGAGTACAGCTTCAGCACCGGCGGCCCGGCGGTAACTTCCATCGAACCTTCGGAAGGTTCGCAGTTGGCAGAAGACCAATTTTTTGCGTTGCGCTTGAACGGCCCGGCAGTTGAAAGCACCGTGTTGGCGAATGCCTGGTGCGAGGTGGAAGGCATTGGTGAGCGCATTCCAGTGCGCGTGGTGGCGGGCGACGAGCGTGCTCAATGGTTGAGAGCGCGCCGCCTGGAGGGTGAGAAAAACAAAGCTGCGGCCGAGCGCATTGTGTTGCTGACCTGCAAGCGCCCGCTGCCCTTTGGCGCTGCGGCGCGCTTGGTGTGGGGCAAGGGCATTGGTGCGGCCGCCAACCCAAAAATCACCACGTCCACCGAGCAAAGGTTTCGCTACACCGTGCGCCCCGCGTTCA
>JANPNT010000560.1:0-5111 GCA_031427655.1 Burkholderiales bacterium | reverse complement strand
GGTGATGGGTTTGACCCGAATCAAAACTGGCACCTTCTACCTCGTCAGCCAAATCGGCATGCTGGCAGGCACGCTGGTGTTTGTGAACGCCGGCACCCAGCTAGCGCGCATCGACTCATTGCGCGGCATTTTGTCGCCGGGTTTGATTGCCTCGTTTGTGCTGTTGGGGGTGTTTCCGCTGATCGCCAAAAAAATTGTTGAAGCGGTTCAAGCACGCAAGGTCTACGCCAAATGGGCGCACCTGAAACCCAAAAAATTCGACCGCAACATGGTCGTTATTGGGGCCGGTGCGGCAGGCTTGGTTACCAGCTACATCGCCGCCGTGGTCAAGGCCAAAGTCACTTTGGTCGAGACCCACAAAATGGGCGGAGACTGTTTGAACTACGGCTGCGTGCCAAGCAAAGCGCTTATCAAGTCGGCCACCTTGGTCAGCCAAATTCGCCACGCCAGCGACTACGGCATTGCCAAGGCCGAAGCGCATTTCAGCTTTGCCGATGTGATGGACCGTATTGCCCGCGTGGTGCGCGACATCGAGCCGCACGACTCGGTGGAGCGCTACACCGGGCTGGGTGTGGACGTGGTCAAGGGCTACGCCAAAATCGTAAACCCGTGGACAGTGGAGGTAGTCCAGGCCGACGGCAAAAAGCAGACGCTCACCACCCGCAGCATCGTGATCGCCACCGGGGCCTTGCCCTTTGTGCCGCCACTGCCGGGCTTGGATCAAGTGGGCTACCTGACCAGCGACACGCTGTGGGGCCTGCGTGATTTGCCGCCCCGTTTGGTGGTGTTGGGAGGCGGGCCGATTGGCTGCGAGTTGGCGCAAAGCTTTGCGCGTTTGGGCTCGCAGGTAACGCAAATTGAGATGGCCGATCGCATCATGCTGCGCGAAGACGTGGAAGTGTCGGCCTTGGCTAAAAAGTCGCTAGAGGCCGACGGCGTGCATGTGCTGGTGCAACACAAGGCGCTGCGGTTTGAAGTGGAGGCTGGTGTGGGAAATGAGGGTGAAAAAGTCATCGTCGTTGAAACGGGCGGTGTGCAGAAACGCATTCCGTTCGACCAGCTGCTGTGCGCCGTGGGCCGTGTCGCGCGGCTCAAAGGTTTTGGCCTCGAAGAACTTGGCATTCCAGTCGGAAAAACCGTTACCACCAACGAGTACCTGGAAACCAACTTCCCCAACATCCTGGCGGCGGGTGATGTGGCCGGGCCGTACCAACTGACGCACGTGGCGGCACACCAAGCTTGGTACGCGGCCGTCAACGGTTTGTTCGGGAGCTTCAAAAAATTCAAGGCTGACTACTCGGTGATTCCGTGGGCCACCTTCATCTCACCCGAGGTGGCGCGGGTCGGCCTGAACGAACAAGAAGCCAGGGAACAAAACATCGCGTACGAGGTGACCCGCTACAACTTAGACGACCTCGACCGGGCCATTGCCGACAACGCTACCGCAGGTTTTGTGAAGGTACTCACCGTGCCCGGCAAAGACAAAATTTTGGGCGTCACCATCGTCGGCGAACACGCCGGTGACTTGCTGGCCGAATACGTGTTGGCCATGAAGCACGGCCTGGGTTTGAACAAAATTCTCGGCACCATTCACACTTATCCCACCCTCAGCGAAGCCAACAAATACGCGGCCGGTGAGTGGAAGAGGGCACATCAACCCAAGCAGTTGTTGGAATGGGTAGAAAAGTTTCAAACATGGCGCAGAGGTTGATGCGCTGCTTCGCTTCGAACAAAAAACAAGGTAACGGTATGAGCACGAAAAAGCAATCCATCTTCAAGCCCGCAGTCTGGTCCTTCGGTACGGCGCTCGCGTTGTGCGCAGTTTCTGCGGTTCATGCCGCGGGCAACCAATTGCAGCCCTATGCGGCTGCGGGGAGTGCGCCCGCCGCGCCTTGGCATGTGGTCGGCCTGCCTCAACAAACCAAACCATTCACGCGTTTCTCGGTGACGGAAATTGACGGCAAGCGCGCATTGCGCGTCGAGGCGGTCGAGTCTTACGGCAACTTGGTGCACTCGCTGAACGCAGAAAAAGCCGCAACGAAGTTGTCGTGGCGCTGGCGGGTGGAGCTCTTGAACACCGCCGTCAATTTGCGTCTGAAAGAGGGCGATGACAGCGCGCTGAAAGTCTGTGCGCTGTGGGATTTGCCGCTTGAAAACGTGCCGTTTGTCGAGCGGCAAATTTTGCGCGCGGCACGCTCTAAAACTGCCGAGCCCTTGCCTGCCGCGACCGTTTGCTATGTGTGGGACGCCAAGTTGCCCGAAGGCACCGAGCTCGACAGCCCCTTCACGCACCGGCTGCGCTACATCATTGTGCGCAGCGGCGACAAGCCCAATCAGTGGGTGAATGAGAAGCGTGACATCGCCGCTGACTTCCTGAGACTGTTCGCCGCTGAAGCCACCACCTTGCCGCCGCTGATTGGCATCGCTGTGGGTGCAGACGCAGACAACACGCACAGCCGCAGCGTGGGCTATGTGGCAGATTTGATATTGGAGTGAGGCTGGCGTTTACATCGTCAGCACTTGCGGGCTGTTGTTCGCGGTTCGCCCTTCTTTGGTATCCATGAAACATCTCGTCTTACTCGGTGGCGGCCACGCCCACCTTCACGTTTTGAAAGCCTTGGGCGCTCAAACCATCGCCAGCGCGCACGTTACGTTGGTGTCGCCATTTCCACGCCAAATGTATTCAGGCATGGTGCCGGGTTTGGTGGCCGGCCACTACGACCTGGACGAAGTTTCAGTCGCGTTGACGCCACTGGCCGCAGCCGCCAAAGTTGAGTTCCTGGAAACCTCGGCCACCGCTGTCGATGCCAACGCCAAGACTGTGCAACTGCAAAACGGCGACACCCTGGCCTTCGATGTGCTCAGCCTCGATACCGGCCCCGTGATGGACCGCGACCTCATCCGTGGGGCGCGCGAACGAGCCTTGTTTGTGCGCCCCATTGAGCACTTCACCCGTTTGTGGACGGCGTTGTTCGAGCTGGCGCAAACGCGCGCTTTGGACGTGGTGGTGGTGGGCGGTGGGGCGGCCGGTGTCGAACTGGTGATGGCTTTGCACCACCGCTTGTGCACCGTGGCAAAAACGGGCGCGCGTTTGAGCTTGGTGACAGGCGGCACCGCGCCGCTGGCATCGCACGCCATCAAAGTGCAAGCCCGCGTCAAACAAGCCCTGAAACAGCGCCAGGTCAATGTCTTTGAAGACACCTGCCTGGAGTTTCGCGAAGGCGCATTGCTGCTTGGCAGCGGCGCTCGCCTGGCCTGCGACGCTCCCGTGATGGCCCTGGGCAGCAGCACCCCCACGTGGTTGGCCGACAGCGGCTTGGCGCTGGATGAAGCAGGCTTCATTTCGACGGGGCCAACACTGCAATCCACTTCCCACGCCGACGTATTTGCTGCAGGCGACGTGGCCAGCCGCCTGGATGTGTCACGCCCTAAAAGTGGCGTCTACGCCGTGCGCGCGGGGCCGCCGCTGGATGCCAACCTGCGTTTGCACATCGGCGGCGGCGCACTGCTGCCGTATCAACCGCAGCCCCGCTCCCTCAACCTGCTGGCCTGCGGCGACCGCACGGCCATCGCATCGTGGGGCGAGTGGTCGATTCAAGGCGGATGGGTGTGGCGCTGGAAGGACAAAATTGATCGGGAGTTCGTGGGGCGGTATCGGGTGGCTTCACTGAACGCCTGACGCCTGACGCGTCACCCGTGACCCGCCACTTTTCACTTTTCACTTAACCCACAGCGCAGAACGCATTGCTTCCCGGCGGTTTCAATCTTGCAGCGTGACAACGGCGACCCATGTCCAATCACAGTCTTTTGCAGTCGTGACGCACAGCGCTTGCTCGGCGGTGGCGTAAATCCATCTAAGTTGGTGGCGGTGGGCCACTGACGCAGCACCGCCTTCGAACATCTCTGCGATCGATGCGAGTGATTCCACCAAGACCGACTTCGACTGCCTGATGCGCCCCGATCGCAGGGAGAGTTTGCGGCTGGCGGCGGGCATTCACCGCGCTATGCTGACGGTGGGAATCGTTCTCCGCCAGCGCTTTGCTGATTGCGCCGCAACTGAAGTGCAGAATTCGACGCCAGATTAAAACTGTTGACGCAACCTGATCGGAGTTTGAAGCCATGGCAGTGCACAGCAAGACCTCGCATTTTCTGCGCATGTTCACGGTGATCGCTGCCGCTTTCTTGCTGAGCACAACGGCATGTCTCGCTCAAGCCGCACCCGCCGATTGGCAAGATGACTTGCAGCCCATCGCTGCCACTGAATGGAGCCGCGAACGTGCAGCGCATTTGCTGGAGCGTGCCGGTTTTGGTGGCACTCAGCTTGAGGTGGCTCGCTTGGCTGCGATGTCACCGCGCCAAGCGGTGCAGTCGTTGGTGCGCTATCAGCAAACCGCCAACCCCTTGCCGCCGTTTGAACCCTCGGGCGTGCACGACGCGGGACTGGAGCCGTTTTCCGCGTCGCGACCGGCCGCCACCGACTTGGCCCGCGACACGGGCGAGGCCCTGGGCGTGAGGGTGAAGCCAGGCGGCAACCGGCGCATGCAACAGGTGGCCGACCGCTATTTGTATTGGCTGCGCGCCAGTCGATTGGAAACGCATCGCCTGGCCTACTGGTGGGCCAACCGCATGCTTACAACACAGCGTCCGCTGGAAGAAAAAATGACGCTGTTTTGGCACAGCCACTTTGCCACCAGCGAAGAGAAAGTTCGCGACTACCGCAAGATGCAATTGCAAAACGACGTGTTCCGCAAGCACGCCACCGGTAACTTCCGAACGCTGATGATCGCTGTGGCGCAGGACCCGGCGATGCTCGCTTTTCTGGATGCGGCGGCAAACGTCAAAGGCGCGCCGAATGAAAACTTTGCACGCGAAATCATGGAGCTGTTCACCATGGGTGTGGGCAATTACAGCGAGCAAGACATACGCGAAGCGGCGCGCGCTTTCACCGGTTGGAATTACGCCGGGTTGAAGTTTGTGTCGCCCTGTGTCGTGGCATCCGCCAGCGCTATCCCGATTGGAAGTTGCTCGTTGACGGAGACGGCGGCGATGAGAACCTCAAGGACTACCCGATCCACGAGAACCACGAGCTGACGATCCGCAGCGTCCTCAAC
>JANPNT010000559.1:0-6193 GCA_031427655.1 Burkholderiales bacterium | reverse complement strand
CACGGCGCGGACGATTTGCCAGGCCCCAAAACGCTGGCCTTCACGCGTTGGGTTGGCGATTTGGGGCGCGTCGTTCGGGAGAATTTGCAGCGCTGCCGGGGCGCTCAAAAACGCGTTGTCGCCTGTCGCGTCGGGGTGGTGGTGCTGTAGCAAGGAAAGGGCATCGGCCTTGACGCTTTGCGTCACCGACGCGGCAGCAATGAAGGCCCGTCGGTCCGCGGTGGGCAGCGCCAAGGCCGCATCGAAAAGCTCGCGCACCGCCAACCAATTGCCGCGAGCTTCAGGTGCTTCAGGTGCCTCAGAAGTGTCCATCGGTCAATGATGAACGAAGTTGAAACCAATCTCTCGCGCTGAACGGGCCTTCAGCGTCTGGCCAAGCTGCGGTCGCGCTGCGCGCAAACCGTGAACATGCCAGGCACCTCCGGGGCATGCTCAGGGCGGGAAAACTTGGCCATTTCGGTCGGCCCGGTTTTACGGAGGTGGATGCGGCGGTGACGTTCACGTTCACGTTCACGGCGCACTTTGTACTGTGCACGCCACAGTTGAGGGACGAAACCATCTGTGTGTGCGCATTTACGCCGCTTTCCGACGCATCGAGGCTCAGGGCCGATGCAAAAATCTGTCTCTCTATGTCCCTGCCCACCAAATCGGAAGCGCAAAACGTCACGCAGTGGCTGACTGAGTTGGACGCGGCCGCACCCGCTGCCAACAATGAGCTTTTCACGCTGCTCTACGACGAGCTGCACCGCATTGCGCGCAACCACATGCAACGCGAAACCGGGGGCCACACGCTGTCGGCCACGGCGTTGGCGCACGAAGCCTGGTTTCGAATGGCCGAGCAAACGCGCACGCGCTGGACCAGTCGGAGCCACTTTTTGGCCGTGTCCAGCACCATGATGCGGCGCATTCTGGTGAACCACGCCATGGCCAAGCACGCCAACAAACGCGACGCCGCGCTGGTGTCGCTCGACTTGACCGAGGCGCAGCAAATTGGCGTCGATGTGTCGGCCGATGTGGTGGCCGTGCACGATGCGCTCACCGCTTTCGAAGCGGTGGACCTGCGCGCAGCCAAAGTGGTGGAGCTGAAGTTTTTTGGCGGCCTGGAGAACGAAGAGATTGCCGAGGTGCTGAACCTGTCGCTGGCCACAGTGAAGCGCGACTGGGCCTTAGCCCGCGCCTGGCTGCACCGCGAATTGGGCGGTGCCGCGTTGAGCTGACACTGCACCCGCGCCTGTGCGGCGAAGTCGCAAAATGCGGCCATGACCACGCCGCCAAATTCAATTGCTTTGCTTGACCTCCAGTGGCGCTTTTGCACCTTCGCCGAACTCACAGTGCTGGAGCTCGAACGCATCTACACCGCACGCCAACAGGTGTTTGTGATCGAACAGAACTGTGTTTACCTCGACGCCGATGGGCGCGACTCGCAGTCGCATCATTTGACGGCGTGGTCAGCGGCACACACTGTTCCCCTGGCCTACGCGCGCTTGCTCGCACCGGGTGTGAATTACGCCGAGCCGTCGATGGGGCGCGTGATCACGACCGAAGGCGCGCGAGGCCAAGGCTTGGGCCGCGAGTTGGTGAGGCGAGCGATTCAACACGCTCATGCTGTGTATCCCGACCAAGGCATTCGCATCTCGGCGCAAAGCCAACTCGAAGCCTTTTACGGTGAATTTGGATTTTTGATCGTCGGCGAGCGCTATCTGGAAGACGGCATCCCGCACACCCAGATGCTGCTGAGCGCAGCACAGTTCAACAGTTTCACAGGGTCATGAACCCCAGGTCGCGCACGCTGTAGTTGCCGATGTTGGAGCACCCTGATCGTTGTGCAAGAACAGCTTGGGCGGCAGCGGCGCGGTTTTGTTGGTGAATTGCAGCTTTGTGGTGGGTTGCACCAAGGTGCCCAGCGCCAAGCGCAGCGACTGCACGCCGTCGGTGTTGGCCGGTATCACCGTGCCCAGAAAACGCTTTTCGCCGAGCTCGTGGTCGCTGGCGGTTTGCACCTTCGGGCGGTTCACGCAGTCAGGTGTGTCGGTAGTTGCAACTCCAGTGCCAACACGGGTGTCCAGGTTCCAGCCAGTGAACACGCGCGCCATTCAGCTTTTGAAGGCGGTGCCCGCAATGCCGTTGATCGACACCACCATGATTTCTGACAACGCAAGCATGACGCGCTGTCGCAACGCATCGGGGCTGCTGAGCAACTCGCGCCACAACATGTCGTTGCTGCCGGCGGTGGAGTTTTTTTTTGGTTGCCGCATCAAAGTATTTGCTGCGCAACCAGTCCACATGCGAGCAGCTGCGCGGCAGCGCCATTTGCGCGTCAATCCAACCGCTGTAGCCTTGGCTGCGCACTTGTTCGATGTCGGCGGCGGTGCAACCCAAAGAAGCTTGCAACAAAAACCGCGCCGCTTGTTCGCGCGTGATTCCCGCAGGCGGAATGACCAAGTGGCTTCACGATCGAGCCCTCATTACCGCCTCCACCGCAAGCGGCCAAGGTCGCCGCACTCAGCCCTGCGGTGATTGAGGCTGGATTGGCGGGCGCTTCTGGCAGCGGCTTGATTGTCGAGACCTTGGGCGGAGTGTCGACGGTGGGCATGGCGAACTCCTGTGTCGTGATGGGTTTGCCCTCACGACCCTTGCGCGCCCTGTGCCGTTGACGGTGCGGGTCGAGCTTTGCCCTTCTCTACAGAGGCGTCCACTTCTAATGGGCACTGACCGACTGGGTTCAGCGCCCAGGGCGGTGGGCGGTGGGCAGGTCGCGCGAGTACTGCGCCACGCGGTTGCGCCCGCCGCGCTTGGCCGCGTAGCAAGCCGAATCGGCGGCGCGCAACACGTCCACATGCGACGCGAAAGAAGCGTCCACCGACACCAATCCGATGCTCGCACCCACCGTCAGGTTGCGGCCTTCCCACAGCAATTCATAAGCCTCCACCGCGCTGCGTAATTTTTCCGCCACGGCCAGGGCCTGCGCCGGAGGGCAGCGGTGCAGCAGCACCGCAAACTCATCGCCACCCAAGCGCGCCACCGTGTCGGACTGGCGTACTTCGGCGCTCAACTTGTGGGCGATGTCGCGCAGCAGAGCGTCGCCTGCCGCGTGACCTGCGGTGTCATTCACAGCCTTGAATCGGTCGAGGTCAATGAACAAAGCGCAAAACGGATAGTCCTGCGCATGCTGAGTGGCTTGCTCCAACAACACTTCAAAATTGGGACGGTTGGCCAGACCCGTTAGGGCGTCGTGGCTGGCGGTCCAGGTCAAGCGCTCGCGCTGTTCGCGCGCATGAGTGACGTCTTGAATGATCCAAATCGTGCCTTGCGAGGTGTCTCCGGCCACCAAAGCGCGGCCGCGCATATGGGCCCAAAAAGTCTCCCCCGAGCGGCGCACCAACTCAACTTCACCCTCAAAGGTGCCGTTCAGCAGGAAGGAAGGTCGCGCCCGTTTACCGAGGGCCAAATACGCTTCTTCCGAAGGGTAAATCAGGCGCGTGGACTGTCCGTTGACCTGCGCTTTGTCCATTGCGAGCATGCGGCACAAGTTGCGGCTGACCAGCTCAAATTTGCCACTGCGAGAAAACGCAATGCCCACTTCCGCGTTGTCCAGCACCGCCTCCAATTGACGCAGCACGGCTTGAGTTTCTTGTTCGCGCTGCTGACGCTGCTGCATCACGTGCTGAAAAGCTTGACCCAGTTGCCCCACTTCGCCACGGCCGCTGGGCCACGCCTCGTGATCGGCAGGCTCAATGTCGTTGCGCTTTTGCAGCAGCCGTTCAGCACGTCGGCGCAAATCGCCAATCGGTTGGGTGATGAACCAAGCAAACAGCGCAGCCAACAGCGCAGCCGAGAAGCCGACGCCTGCGGCCGCCCGCCGTGCTGCATTTTTGGCGACAAGCAAGGGTTGCAGGGCCACGTGCTCGGGTGTGATGCGCACCACCATCCAATCGGCCGAAGTCAGGCCCGCCATGGAAACCATGTAACCGCCTTGCGACAGGGTTGAGATGCCTTCGGCGTGGAAGGCGCTGCCGTTGGCCACCCACTGGCCGAAAGATTCTGCAAAACCAGGCTGGTCTTCGGCTTTGCCCATGAGGCGCGAAGAATCGGAGTGGGCCAAGATGCGGCCACTGCCGTCGATCACCATGTCGACCTCGGGATCCAAGTTCTGCTCGCGACTGACGCTCGACAAAATGCTGTTTTCTCGCAGGTGCAAAGTGGCCCCGACGATGCCGATAACCGTCCCCGCCGCCGACTTGATCGGTGCCGCAAACACCACAATCGGCACTTTGCTGTTCCTCCCGAACATGGCACCCGAAACGTAAGAGCTGCCGGATTTCAGGACGCGCTGAAAGTAATCTCGGTCGCGCACATTGGCGACCGACGGATCGACCACGCCGCGGTGGAATCGAACGATGATGTTGCCGTTGGGCAGCGCCACAAACACTGAATCAAACAAGGCTTCAAGCACCGGTTTGTCGCGCAGGAATCCCGTCAGTGCATCCGCGTTGTCAAGCAAGCTCGGCGTGACGCGGTTGCCCACGGCTTTCAGGGCCGTGTCCAGCATTTCAATTTTGGTGTTGAGCAGTGCGGCGGTGCGCTCGCGGTCATCGGCGTCTTGTTGCAGCAGCAGGCGCTGGATGTCAGCTTGGTTGGATGTCAGCACCAACTGTGTGGTGACGGCGGCCGACAGCACCGCTGTGACGATGGCCATCACCATGATCTTGAATTTGAGCGTGGCGATCCAGTCGCGTAGCCAGGGCGTGAAGCGGCTCAAAGACATGTGTGCGGGGGCTCAAGTGGTGGAGTGGGCGCACCGTGCGCGGGCTCCTCATTGCTCGGCACAATGATGCCGCGCTGAGGGGCTTGTCAAATCTAAATTAGCGCTGCATACGCAGGCCAATTCTCGCCTCGCGCTGCGCTCGGATACTGGCTGAGGCGTCGTGCTCAAGCGTCAATAAGCAAGGCTCTCTGCACTTCGGTTTGCCACGGCAAAGCATGCACGATTTCGTTCAAGTGAAGGCTGGCACTGAGCGCGGGCAAAGCATCGCCATGCTCGTCCACGATCCGCAAATTGGTGATCAGCCCCATGGGGTCGGCCATGGCCACCACGCCTTTTTGAAGCTGCACCCAATCCCAGGCCACACCCGCCGCGCCCTCGTCGGAAGTGCGCCCCCAAACTGTCTGTCCCGAGCAGGGGTTGTAAGCGTTGCCCGCAGACAGCACGCGGGTTCCCAAATGCGCAAAATTGAACAGTGGGGTTCCGATGGCCTGCCACAATACGGGGGGCCATGAGTAGACGATCCAAGCGGGGATCATGAGGTGGTCTCCATACGAGTTTCGGTGCGCCTATTTGCACCATCTTTAGTGTGTTGCAGTCGGGTCTGTTTGCCACCTGTAAGAACTGACAGGTTGACGGACAACAAGCTCCAACAGCGTTGGCATCGACGAGCTGTAGAGGCGGTCAAGCAAGAAACAGGTATCGAGCGAATGCTTCAGCAAGGTTACGCGTCAGTTCTGCAAGCAGGTGATCGCGATCAACTGTTGTCGGAGATTGTCCGGTTCACTCAGAACTTGGGCTTTGAGACTGTGTCTGCGACCACCATCATTGACCACATGTTGGGCGATGCTGAGTTCATCACGCTGGACAACACGCCTGCGAGTTACCGCACGAACTTTGAGAATAAGTCTAGCTGGCGTGTCGATCCCGTGATGCAACACTGCAAAAAACAGAGTGTTCCGATCATTTGGGACCAAAACACTTACACGGCCATCGGCCTGGGAGATAAATGGGAACACCAGGCCCAGTTTGGTTATCAAACTGGGATCGCCATGGCACTTCATTTGCCCGAGGGCCGTCACTTCTTTCTTGGGGTTGACCGCGATCGGCCTTTGCCAAAACATCCCGACGAACTCACCCGTTTGGTGGCGGATTTGCAGTTGTTTGCTGTTCATGCGCAGCATGCGGCGCATCGAGTTCTGCTGCCTCAGTCTCCGGACCCCAATATTCCGAGCCTGACCCCGCGAGAACTCGAGTGTTTGCGCTGGACGATGGAGGGCAAAACAGCCTGGGAAGCCGGCAGCATCTTGGGCATCACCGAACGCACTGCTGTTTCGCACTTGACCAACGCGGCTCAAAAACTAGGCTGTGGTAATAAACACCAAACGGTGCTGAAAGCATTGCGTATGGGATTGCTAAAGTGACTTTTCG
>JANPNT010000558.1:0-9502 GCA_031427655.1 Burkholderiales bacterium | reverse complement strand
GACCCAGCTCGCTTGCTGTTTGACATCTAAAAAAATGGAACCCCTCGCCCGACGAATACGTCGGGCGGTCCCCCGAGGGGACGCGGTCCGGCTTGGGAGCGGCCCGGCGCTCGGCCCGTCTCACTTAAAACAACCGAATCCTTACCTATGAGCAAAATATTTGATGTCATCGTCATCGGCGGTGGCCCCGGCGGCTATATCGCCGCCATACGCGCCGCGCAATTGGGCTTCAGCGTGGCCTGCATTGACGAATGGAAAAACGACAACGGCGGCCCGGCACCAGGTGGCACCTGCACGAACGTTGGCTGCATTCCGTCGAAGGCGCTGCTGCAATCGAGCGAGCACTTCGACCAAGCCGGACACCACTTTGCCGATCACGGCATTGGCTTGTCCAACTTGACGATGGACATCGCCAAAATGCAAGGCCGCAAAGACACCGTCGTGAAGCAAAACAACGACGGCATCTTGTACTTGCTGAAGAAGAACAAGGTCAGTTTTTTTCACGGTCGCGGCTCGTTTGTTAAATCGGCAAAAGAGGCCGCAGACGGTACTTATGACATCGCAGTGGTGGGTGCTGCGAATGAAAATTTGACCGGTAAGCACATCGTCTTGGCCACAGGCTCCAATGCCCGCGCACTGGCCGGTGCGCCTTTCGACGAAGAGATTATTTTGTCGAATGACGGGGCTTTGAAAATGAGCGCGGTGCCTGCGAAGTTGGGCGTCATTGGTGCCGGTGTGATCGGCTTGGAGCTGGGCTCGGTGTGGCGTCGCTTGGGTTCAGAAGTGACAGTACTCGAGGGCCTGCCGGTGTTCCTGGGTCCGGTCGATGAGCAGATCGCGAAAGAGGCGCACAAGGCCTTCACCAAGCAGGGTTTGAAGATCAACCTCGGCGTGAAGATAGGCGAAGTCACGAAGGCCAAGAAAGGTGTCAGCATTGCTTACACCGACGCCAAAGGGGAAGCGCAAACACTCAGCGTCGACAAGCTCATCATCTCCATCGGTCGCACCGCCAACACCATCGGCTTGAACGCCGATGCCGTCGGCCTGAAGCTGGACGAACGCGGCGTTATTGCGGTAGACGATCACTGCAAAACCAACTTGCCGAATGTGTGGGCGGTGGGGGACGCGGTGCGCGGCCCCATGCTCGCGCACAAGGCGGAAGAAGAGGGCGTGGCGGTGGCCGAGCGCATTGCCGGTCAACACCCCCACGTCAACTTCAACACCGTGCCATGGGTGATCTACACCGCGCCTGAAATTGCTTGGGTCGGTCAAACCGAACAGCAACTCAAGGCCGAAGGCCGTGCCTTCAAGGCAGGCACTTTCCCCTTCATGGCGAACGGGCGAGCACGCGCGCTGGGTGACACCACGGGCATGGTGAAGTTCTTGGCCGATGCCAAGACGGACGAGATCCTGGGCGTCCACATCGTCGGCCCGCAGGCGTCGGAGTTGATTGCCGAAGCCGTGGTGGCCATGGAGTTCAAGGCCAGCGCCGAGGACATAGCACGCATCTGTCATGCGCATCCGAGTTTGAGCGAAGCGACCAAAGAGGCCGCGTTGGCGGTCGACAAACGCAGCTTGAATTTCTGATTGACGTTGCGCTCGGTAACGGCTTTTTAGGGTTGCGTTGAGTCCATCCCGAGTTGAAGCGCTCTACGCCAGCACGCTGGCTGAGCGCGGCTACACCAGCGACCCTGCGCAGTTGCGCGCGGTTGCCTCATTGGCGCGCTGCGAAAGCGAATGGATGCTTTACAAAGCGCATCGGCGCAATCCGCTGACCCGACTGCTCATCCGCCCGCCCATCCCGCGCGGCGTTTACATGTGGGGAGGCGTCGGTCGAGGGAAGAGCTTCTTGATGGACTGCTTTTTTCAAGCGGTTCCCCTCGCGCGAAAAACCCGTTTGCACTTTCACGAATTCATGCGCGAGGTTCACCGCGAACTGCATGAACTCAAAGGCGTGCCCGACCCTTTGGACGAATTGGGCAAGCGCATCTCGCGCCGCTACCGCCTCATTTGTTTCGATGAATTCCACGTGGCCGATGTGACCGACGCGATGATCTTGCACCGCCTGTTGGTGGCGCTCTTCGCCAACCGCGTGTCGATCGTGGCCACGTCCAATTTTCACCCTGATGGCCTGTATCCCAACGGCCTGCACCGCGACCGCGTGTTGCCCGCCATTGAGCTGCTGAAGGCGAACTTGGAAGTCTTGAGCGTGGACAACGGCTTCGATTACCGCCAAGTCACGCTGTTGCAGATTGGGCTGTATCAAACGCCCCTTGATGCGACTGCCGAACAGGCCATGGCGCATGCGTTTGAGCGCTTGGCGGAGGCGAAGGAAGAACCGAGCGTGCTGCGCATCGAGCACCGCGAGCTGCGAGCGCGCAAGCGTGCGGGCGGCGTGGTGTGGTTTGACTTCAGCGAGTTGTGCGGCGGGCCGCGCTCACAAAATGACTATCTGGAATTGGCCTCACAGTTCCACACCGTGCTGCTGTCGGGCGTGCCGCAAATGTCGCCGCGTTTGGCGTCAGAGGCGCGTCGCTTTACCTGGCTGGTGGATGTGCTTTATGACCGGCGCGTCAAGCTCATCATGTCGGCTGCGGTGAAGCCAGATTTGCTTTACACCGACGGCCCGATGGCGCATGAGTTTCCTCGCACGGTGTCTCGTTTGAGTGAAATGCAGTCGGTGGAGTATTTGGCACTGGCGCGGCGTGTGGTGGACACCTCGCTTACCTGAAGTGCTGACTTGATTCAGCCGCTCAAGGCTTCCACGCGGATCAAGGCCAACGACAAGTTGTCTCCGCCGCCACGCGCCCGCTGACGCGCTTTGTTGACCAGCATTTCACTGGCTTCACGCGGCGGCAGGGCGTGAAGGATGGCACCCAGCTCTTTCGGAGTGAAGTAGTGCCACAGACCGTCGCTGCAAGCCATCACGCTGTCGCCGAGTTCCAACTTGCCCAGTTGCCCCACTGTGAGTGGTGGGTCTTGCTGTGTGCCCAAACAGCCGGTCAGTAAATTCGACTGAGGGTGGTTGTTGGCTGCTTCGGCAGTGATTTGGCCTTCTTGCACCAGACGCTGCACAAATGAATGGTCGATGGTGCGCATCAGCATCTCGGCACCGCGAAAGTGATATATCCGCGAGTCGCCCGCATGAATGGTCAGGCAATTCAGATCGGGCTCGATCAAAAAGGCGGCCAAGGTGCTGTGCGGCTCTTCTTCCGACGTGATGGCCGTGAGCTTGATCATCAGATGCGCTTCTGTGACCAGTTGGCGCATCAGGTCTTCGGCGTCGCCGCGGCCCGGCGCGTGGCGTTCAAAAAGTTGCTGTGCGGTCAAGATGACTTGGTCAGCCGCTTTGCGACCACCACTTTTACCGCCCATACCGTCGGCCAGTACGACCAGCGCGCAGCCCGGAACACGGTGATGAGGAATGATCTCGACCTGGTCTTGCTGGTAGGCGCGGTCACCGCGGTGCATGCCGGTGGCAGCAGAAAGACGGTGGCCTTGGGAGATATTCGTCATGGTCAAAAACTATAATCTCCCACCGCGTCTGTCATGACGCTCTGATCGCGAACTAATGGACGACAACCTGCATTCCCTGCCCCGTCGATTGATCGAACTGCGCATGGAACACGCCGACCTGGACAGCTTGATCGACCTCAGTGCGCACCAGTCTCCCCTCGACGAATTGGCGGTGCGTCGATTGAAAAAAAGGCGACTGGCGCTGCGCGACGTGATAGCCCAACTCGAAGCCGAGTTAGAACCGCCGCAGCCCGCATGACGGCACTCACCGAAGCCGTTGCTGAGGCGTTTGCACCGGCGGGTGCGCTGGCGCGGGCCGACAGTCACTACGTGGAGCGCGAAGTTCAAATTCGCATGGCCCACGCAGTGGCGCAGGCCATCGATGGTCAGCATCCGCTGGTGGCCGAAGCCGGAACTGGTGTCGGCAAAACCTTTGCTTACTTGGTGCCCGCGATGTTGTCTGGCGCGCGCGTGCTCATCAGCACCGCCACCAAAAGTTTGCAAGACCAATTGTTCCTCCGCGATCTGCCACGCCTGCGCGATGCTTTGGACATGCCGGTGAGCCTGGCTTTGCTGAAGGGCCGTGCAAGCTATTTGTGCACTCATCGCTTGGCGGCGGCGCGGCAATCTGATCAACTGCCTGATCGTTGGGCCGTGCGCAGCCTGGCCAAAATTGAGCAATGGTCGCGCGCAACGACCTCGGGTGATTTGGCCGAGATCGACGGCTTGGATGAACGCAGCAGCGTGATTCCATTGGTCACGTCCACGCGCGAAAACTGCCTCGGTTCTGAATGCCCAGACCACCGCAGCTGTTACGTTATGAAGGCACGCCGTGACGCCATGGCCGCCGATTTGGTGGTGGTGAATCACCATTTGTTTTTCGCTGACATGGCGCTGCGTGACAGCGGCGTGACCGAGCTGTTGCCCAGCGTGGAAGTGGCCATCTTCGATGAAGCCCATCAACTCACCGAAGCCGGTGTGCAGTTTTTGGGCACCACCTTGGGCAGCGCGCAGGTTCTGGATTTCGCGCGCGACATGTTGGGCGCGGGCTTGCAGCAAGCCCGCGGCCTGGCACCTTGGCAAGACCTGGCTGCGCGCTGCGAAATGTCGGCGCGCGAGCTGCGTTTGGCCAGCGCCGGGCCGCTGCGCGACGTGCGGGCGGCTCTGAAACTGCGCTGGGATGAGCGCGCCGCGCAGGCTGATTTCGTGGCTGCCTTGCCCGCCGTGGCATTGGCTTGCGAAGCCGCTCGCGCGGCATTGGTGAATCTGGTCGAGGCCGCGCCCGATTTCGCCAAACTGGCCGAGCGTGCTCAAAATTTGGCCAGCCTGGCCCGGCGGTTTGTTGAACCCGCTGACACCGCCAATGTGCGTTGGATCGACCTCACCACTCATCATTGCCGCCTGATCGAATCACCGCTCGACATCCGCGATGCGCTGCGCGAGCAAATGGCCGCCGCCCCCAAAGCCTGGGTATTCACCTCGGCCACCTTGGGCGACGACGCGGGCTTGTCGTGGTTCACCGAGTCGGCCGGTTTGACTGACGCGGTCACGCTGCGGGTGGGCAGTCCGTTTGACTATGCAGCCCACGCCAAGTTGTATGTCCCGGCGGCTTTCCCCAAGCCGAACGAGCCCGGCCACCCTGTAGCAGTGGCCACGCTGGCGGCGCGCTGTGCACGCGCTTTGGGTGGGCGTACCTTCGTGCTGACCACAACCTTGCGCGCTTTGCAGGCCGTGGGCGATCAGCTTCGAAAGGAGTTTGACGCGGCCGCGGATTTGGTAGGAAACAACATTCAAATCCTGCTGCAAGGCCAAGCGCCCAAGCGCCAGTTGATGCAGCAGTTCTTGGCGCAGCCGCGTTCCATCTTGGTGGGCTCGCAGAGTTTTTGGGAAGGCATTGACGTGCCCGGCGATGCCTTGCAGTGCGTGCTCATCGACAAGCTGCCGTTTCCGCCCCCGAACGACCCGTTGGTGCAGGCTCGCGTCAAACGCCTGGAAGCGCAGGGGCGCAACGCGTTTTCTGACTACTTCGTGGCCGAGGCGGCGGTGTCGCTCAAGCAGGGCGCGGGTCGTTTGATCCGCAGCGAAAGCGACCGTGGGCTGCTGGTGGTGTGCGACCCGCGCATGGCGGGCATGAACTACGGCAAGCGCCTGCGCCAAGCCTTGCCGCCAATGGCTTCAGTCAGCAGCGAAGCCGAAGCCTTGGCGTGGTTGAAATATCTGAGCGGCGAACACTTGTTCTAAACCGCTGCGGGCTGCTCACCAGAATTGCCACCAGGCGCGGCCTTTGGTAGAGGGAGTGCCGGCTGTCGCGTTGGCAGACAGGTAGCTGCTGTTGGGGAAGCTTTTGCGCAGCACGCGGTCGGTGTCATCGCGCAGTTGTGTCAGCCCCAAACGGTCGTAGCTTTTCACCATCAAAAACAGCGCTTCTTCGGCCGACGGCGACTGTTGAAATTCTTGAATGGCTTGCTGCGCTCGGTTGGCCGAGGCCAAGTACGCGCCGCGTCGATAGTAGTAACGCGCCACATGCAACTCGTAGGCCGCCAGCGCATTGACGATGTAGTTCATGCGCAAACGCGCATCAGCAACGTACTTGGACTGCGGCTGTTGTTCGACCAATTGTTTGAACGATTGGTAGGAATCGCGCGAGGCTTGCTGGTCGCGCTCCGACAGCTCTTGACGCGACAGGTTGCCCAAAATTCCGAGGTTGTCGTTGAAGTTGATCAAGCCTTGCAAATACAGGGCGTAGTCCATGGCCGGGCTGGTGGGGTGCAGCTTCATGAAGCGCTCGAGGATTGACAGCGCCTGCGCCTTGTCGCCTGAGCGGTACATGGTGTAGGCCCGGTCGATCTGCGCTTGTTGGCCTAGCAGGGTGCCCGCCGCGCGGCCCTCCAGCCGCTCGAACAGCTTGGCCGCTTTGTCGTAGGCACCGCTGTTCAACTCGTCTTTGGCCTCGGCATAAAGTTTGTCTGCGTTCCATGCAGCGGACTCGTCTTTGGGCGTGCTCCCACAGCCTGCCAGCAGAAGTGCGCTCAGCCCCACAATGCCGAGCCACACACGGGGTGCGGCGAACCGAGGCTTCAAGCTCAAACGGATGCAGTTCACGGAGGTAAATTTCATGGGTGGCGTGAGCCCTTTTCAGGGCAATCTTTCAACTGAGAATTGACTACGAAGTATAGGGTTCACAGCGTGATCAACGAAGACAGCCACAGTGCGGAATCAGACAGCGCGGATGGCGGCGAATTTTCACTGTCCGACACCACAGAGCTTCGCCTTAACGTGGTCAGCGATGCCTTGCACGGCCAACGCATTGACAAAGCGGTGGTCGCTGCAGTGCCTGAGTTTTCACGCAGCCATTTGCAAACCTTGATCGAAAAGGGCCACGTGCGGCTCGAAGGACGCGTCGTGCAAACCGCTTCGCGCAAAGTGCTGGCCGGACAGCGTCTGAGCATCGAGTTGATCCCCACGCCCGAAAGCCTGGCTTTTCGTGCGGAGCCCATGGCACTGCAAGTGGTGTTCGAGGATGCGCATCTGATGGTGGTCAACAAACCCGCTGGCTTGGTGGTGCACCCCGCCGCTGGGCATTGGTCGGGCACTTTGCTCAACGGCTTGTTGGCTCATCACGCAGGCGCATCGGCGCTGCCGCGAGCGGGCATCGTTCACCGTTTGGACAAAGACACTTCGGGCTTGATGGTGGTCGGCAAAACGCTGATCGCGGTGACGGCCTTGGTGCGTGCCATTGCGGCGCGCACCGTGCACCGTCAATATCTGGCCATTGCGCACGGCGCGGTGGCCAGCAAACGCATGGAAATCGACGCGCCGGTGGGCCGCGACCCGCAGTCGCGCGTGCGCATGGCAGTGCACCACTCCGGGAAACCAGCGCGTACCGATGTGGATTTGATCTTGCGGACCTTGGAATTCAGTGGCGTTCGCTGCACGCTGCACACGGGCCGAACGCATCAAATTCGCGTTCACATGGCGTCGCGCGGCCACCCCTTGGTCGGCGACGTGGTTTACGGTGGCTGGCCCGTTTTGGGCATGCAGCGTCAAGCCCTTCACGCAACGCGTCTGGCGTTTGCCCATCCGTGCGCCGACCAGGCCTTGGCTTTTGAAGCAGAGCCACCGGCTGACTTTGCGGCAGCTTGGGCTGATCTGAGGGCTTGATCGCGTAAGGCGCGAAGATGGCTATAATTTGGCAAATTCGATTGGAGAGATGAGCCGGGGCTACGTATCCGCCCATCCGATGTTGAATCCAGCCGAACAGCGACAGGCGTTCGGCGCAAATAAAGCAAATGGTGAAGCGAGGAAGCCTGCGTGCAGCTTGAATTGCACGCAAAAGCCCCGCCCCCATGACCGTTCACCCCGACCGCGCAGCGCAAGGCCTGAAACGGCCCGCGCCCCAGACGTCAGATGGTCACAGTCACATCCAGCGTTTTGAGTTGCCTTTACAGGCCCAGCATCAGCAGGAACTGATCGGAAGTATGAACGGAGTTCATGAACACCACACACGCTAAGCGTGTCCTTGAGACAGCCTTGATTTGCGCCCAGCAGCCTTTGGCCCTGCGCGACCTGCGCACCCTGTTTGATGACGAAGTCGGCTCCGACACGCTGCGCAGCCTGCTGGACGAACTGGTGCGCGACTGGGAAGGCCGCGGCGTGGAATTGGTGCCGCTGTCCGGCGGTTGGCGCTTTCAAAGTCGCCCCGAAATGCGTGAGCATTTGGATCGTTTAAACCCCGAAAAACCGCCCAAGTATTCGCGCGCCGTGATGGAAACTCTGGCCATCATTGCCTACCGCCAGCCCGTCACACGCGGCGACATTGAAGACATTCGCGGCGTCACCGTGGCCACCCAAATCATCAAGCAGTTGGAAGACCGCGGATGGGTTGAAGCCATCGGTTACCGCGAATCACCCGGCCGCCCCGCCTTGCTCGCGACCACATCTCATTTTTTAGACGACTTAGGGTTGAGCAGCCTGGAGCAATTGCCTTTGCTCACTGGCTCGGCAACATCGCCCGACGCGCTGGGTGAGGGCACCGAAGTGCCCGCGGCGTGGTCTGCGTTGCAGGCCACTTTGAGTCTGGACGACGCGCCAGGCGATTTGCTGGAAGCCGAACCGCAAGCCCCTGAACTTGATCCCATTGCGGCGATGCCGCCAGAACCTGAGGTGCTTGCAATGCACCCCGAACCTCTTACTCCCACGGAACCCCAAGCATGAACGCCAACCCCGACTCTGATCTTCCCCAGGAGTCTTCGGCCTCTGCCGATGGCGCTGACACCCCAGACGACGCGCCCAAGCCTGTGCGCCGCAAGCGCGCCGTCAAAGCCGTGGCTGATGAGGCTGTGTCTGAAGCGCCCGATTCGACATCAACTGAACCCGCGAAGCCAGGGCGCAAGCGCAAAGCGGCTGTGCTGACCTCCGCTGCGGAAGCCGCGGGAGAGCAGGCTGCCGGCGTGGCCGCGCCTGCGGTTCAAGCCGCTGCGGCCGACAGCGTTCAAGCCGCCCAGGCGAATGACGCGTCGGGCTTGACGCATGAAGGCAGTGCCGCTGAGTCAGCCGCAGGCGAAGGTATTCAAGCGGATGGCCCGCAAGCGGAAGGGCCGCAAGCGGAAGGAGCCAATCTGGAACGCCGCCGCCGCCGTGGACGCCGTGATCGAGGCCGCAAAGACCGCTTCGTTGAAGGCAGCACCAACCTATCCGATGACGACAGTGACGATGACGCGCCCGCCGCAGACGCAGCCCCTGCCGTTCCTCCGCAGCAAGCCACTGAAGTGTTTGCGCAGGTGCTGTCGGGTGAGTTCGATGTGATCGAAGAGGCTGCGGCTGCCGAAGCCACCGCCGACGACGGTGCACCAGAAACGACAGACGAAGCATCCACTGAGCCAGCGGCCCCGCCCAAGCGTGTCTTGGCCCCCGAAGCCGATGCGCCCAAGTTGCACAAAGTCCTGGCGCAAGCAGGAGTGGGTTCGCGTCGCGACATGGAGCAATG
>JANPNT010000557.1:0-17029 GCA_031427655.1 Burkholderiales bacterium | reverse complement strand
GTGGTGAGCACCATGGCCACCACCTGCGCGCCTTGGGTGGGCGGGCTGGAGTAGTTGGTACGGATGACGATCTTCACTTGACTCAGCACGCGTGCCGCTTCTTCTTTGCTGGCGCACACCACGCTAAGCGCGCCCACACGTTCGCCGTAAAGCGAGAAGCTCTTCGAGAACGAAGTGGACACGAAAAAGTTCATGCCCGAGGCCAAGAACTGTTGCACAGCCGCGCCGTCTTCGGCAATGCCTTTGCCGAAGCCTTGGTAGGCCATGTCCAAAAAGGCGATCAAGCCTTTGGCCTTGACCGCCGTGACCACTTGCGCCCATTGCTCGGGCGTGAGGTCGTAGCCGGTCGGGTTGTGGCAACAGGCGTGCAGCGACACGATGGTGCCGTTGGGCGCAGCTTGTAGTGCGGCCAGCATGGCGTCAAAGCGGATGCCGCGAGCTTCCGCGTCGTAGTACGGATAGGCATCGACATTGAAACCGGCGCTGGTGAACAGCGCGCGGTGGTTTTCCCAACTTGGGTCGCTGATGAGCACGGTGGCGTTGGGGCTCAGCTTTTTCAGGAAGTCGGCACCCAGTTTCAAACCGCCGGTGCCGCCCACGGCTTGCACCGTGACCACGCGGCCCGAGGTGACGGCCTCATGGTCAGCACCAAACACCAAGCCTTGCACGGCCTTGTCGTAAGCCGCAATGCCGTCGATGGGCAGGTAGCCGTGGGCCTTGGCCGCGTCTGTCATCTGGCGCTCGGCTTGGGCCACGCATTGCAGCAAGGGCAGCTTGCCCGAGTCGTCGTTGTAGACGCCCACGCCGAGGTTGACTTTGGCAGGGTTGGTGTCGGCGTTGAACTGTTCGGTCAAACCCAAAATCGGGTCACGAGGGGCGGTTTCGACGGCTTGGAATATGGATGAGGGCAAGGGCATAGACATGAGCGGTTCCGTGGGAATGAAGATGGCTGCCTAAGGGCAACGCCGATTTTCACACCTCCAACGGCAGGCCCACGTAGTTTTCAGCCAACGATGCGGCCGCCGCGTGGGAGCTGAGCAAGTAGCTGATCTCGGCTTCTTGCACCTTCTGCGCAAACTCACCGCCGTCGGGAAACTTGTGCATCAAGGTGGTGAACCACCAAGAAAAGCGCACCGCTTTCCAAACCCGTCGCAGGCAGCGCTCGGAGTAGGCGTCAAGCCCCGCGCTGCTGTGCTCGGCGTAGTGTTCGATCAAGCCACTCGACAAATAGTGAACGTCAGACGCCGCCAAATTCAAACCTTTGGCCCCCGTGGGCGGCACGATGTGCGAAGCGTCACCGGCCAAAAACAAATTGCCAAAGCGCATGGGCTCGGCCACAAAGCTGCGCAGCGGCGCAATGCTTTTTTCGATCGACGGGCCGGTAATCAAGGTTTCGGCGGCCTCGGGCGACAGGCGGCGTCGCAGCTCGTCCCAAAAAGCGGCGTCGCTCCAGTTGTCAACTTTGTCGTCGGCGGCGCACTGCACGTAATAGCGGCTGCGTGTGGCCGAGCGCATGCTGCACAGCGCGAAGCCGCGTTCGTGGTTAGCGTAAATCAACTCATGCGCAACCGGTGGTGTGTCGGCCAGAACGCCCAACCAGCCGAAGGGGTAGACCTTCTCGAATGTTTTCAACGCACTTGCAGGCACGCTGGCTCGGCTCACACCGTGAAAGCCGTCGCAGCCCGCGATGAAGTCGCAGTGCAGCTCGTGTGACGCGCCGTCTTTGCGCTCGTTTGTTCGATAAGTGACTCGCGGTTGCGCGCCGTCAAAGTCGTGCAGCGCCACATCTTGCGCGTCGTAAACGGTGGTCAAACCTGCGGCTGCGCGCGCGTCCATCAAGTCGCGCGTGACTTCGGTTTGACCGTAGACCATGACGGCTTTGCCGCCGGTGAGCGCATGCAAATCAATGCGATGTTCCGAGTTCCGATAGCCCAGCGCAAAGCCGCTGTGTACCAAACCTTGTGCGTGGGCGCGGTGGCCCACGCCGGCTTGGTCGAGCAAATCGACCGTGCCTTGTTCGAGCACGCCTGCGCGGATTCTGCTCAGCACATAACCCGGGCTGCGCTGTTCAATCACCACCGTGGCGATGCCCGCGCGGTGTAGCAAGGCTGCAAGCAACAAGCCCGACGGGCCTGCGCCAATGATGGCAACTTGGGTTTTCATAAGACCAGTTTGAGTTGAGTTTGTGCGTGGCGCAACGACGGCAGACAGTCTTCGATCAACTGCGCCATGCCCATGCGTGCCGCATGCACGCTCACGTTCAATGCGGCCAACACGTCGCCGCGCGCATTGAAAAGCGGCACGGCCAAGGTGCGCAAGCCCAGCTCCAGTTCTTGATCGACGGCGGCGTAGCCTTGTGCACGAACACGCTCAATCTCGTCCATCAGTTTTTTAGGCTGCGTGATGGTGTGGGGTGTCAGGGCCAGCAAACTTTGCTGCGCCACCCAGCCGTGCATTTCAGACACCGGTAGCGCGCTGAGCAACATGCGGCCGTTGGCGGTGCAATACGCTGGCACGCGGGTGCCTGGTTGCAGGGTGCTTGACACCACACGGCCCACGCTGAGTGCGGCCACACACAGCACATCGTCGCCGTCGAGCACGCCAGCCGACGACGACTCTTTCAGCATGTAAGCCAGTCGGTGCAATTCAGGCTGCACGCTGTGTGGCAAGCGCGCCGAGTGCATGTAGCTCTGCGCCAAGCGCAGCACTTTGGGCGTCAGCGAAAACTGTTTGCCGTCGCAGGCGACAAAGCCCAAATGGCGCAGCGTGATGAGGTAGCGGCGCGCGGCGGCGCGGGTCAACTCGCAGTGCGACGCCACCTCGCTGATGGTCATGTGCGGCCGGTCGCGGTCGAATGCGGCGATCACGCTCAAGCCTTTTTGAACACCCGCGACCAGGTCGCGCTTCAAAGGGGCAGGCGGGGGCCGCGCTGGGTTTTTCACAGCGGAGACGGAGGGAGCGGTTGGGGGCATGGACTTGCTTGTTCAGGTTCAGCCAGTGGCGTGGTCAAAAGCGGTAGTGAGTGTCTGCGGCGTGCACACGGCAGTCACGTAGGCCGTGCGATGTGCGCGTTTATCGCACAACTTGAGCCACCGCAGAACACCCCCTCAACTGAGGGGTGAGCTGTCAAAAGTAGGCCGATTGAGACGTTGCTAAGACGGATTTTTCAGAAACTTCATTGGTCAAGCCCGGCGGTCGGGCTTTCACGCCGTCCGTGCGGGGCGGGCTCATCTTTCAAAGGAAGTTTTATGAAATCTCTGTCTCACTTCGTTCTGGCGCTCGGCACCTGCGCTGCCATCGCTTCACCCCTGGCCCATGCGGCAGCGTTTCAGAACGGCAGTTTTGAACTGCCGGGCTCAAGCGGTCCCGCGTTTTCGTTCTTGCCTGCCGGCAACACCTCCGTCGTAGGCTGGATCACCGATGGTTACACCATCAGCAATCCAGTTTTTTATCAGATCGAACAGTTCGGCGTGGTGGCCCGTGACGGCAAGGCTTCCATCGGTTTTGGAGCCAACGGCGCCACCGGCGGGCGGATATCGCAATCGTTCGACACCGTGATGGGCCAAAGCTACACCGTCAGCTTTGCCACCACGGCCCAGCAGTCGGGCTCTGGCGCGCAGTCCTATTTGGCCGAGGCGTTGAACCTTTCACCGGGCGGATCCCCTGTCTTGTTGGGGAGTCAGCTGGGATCTATTCCGGTTGGAGACAACGCATGGGTCGATCACAGCTTCTCGTTCACAGCCGCTTCCGCCGTTTCGCAGCTTCGATTCGCCGACACCAGCAATGGCGCTGCTGCGGGCGGAATCAATTGGGCGCTCGACGCGGTGTCGGTGAGCTCTGCGATCACCGTCACGCCCGTCCCCGAGCCAAGCACTTACGCGCTCATGCTGCTCGGCTTGGCCGCAACCGCAGGCTTGGCGCGCAAGAAATCGGCGAAGGCCAAAAGAACTGAAGGCTGATTGACAGTTTGAACAAGCCTTCGAGCCTTGCCGATCACCGCATGGGCGTGGTCTGATATCGCCCATGCTGTTTTTATTGACCTCACCGGCTTGGGCTGCAGAAAGCGCGGCACCTCAGGCTTTGCCGCTGACGGTGCGGGGCGCGCTGCTGGCGGTTTTGGCCACGCACAACGACTGGTTGACGCGGGCTGAATTGGCGCTGATTTTTTGGCCCGACGCTTCGCCCAGCGAAGCGCTGCACCGCTTGAGCATCAACCTGCACCGGTCGCGTGCGCTGCTCATCGGATGGGGCCAGCACGATGCCTTGGAGTCGGGCCGTTTGCGCTTGCGTTTGCCGCCGCTGGACGCGCTGACCGCGCAAACCCGTTTGGTCGAAGCCTTGGCGCGCGCTTTTGAAGCGCTCACGCCGGTGTTGTTGGTTGATGATTTGCAGTGGTGTGACACCGCCACCGTGGAGTGGCTGGCGATGTTGGCGCACAGCGGCCGACTGCGTTGGCGCGCCACCGTGCGGCCGCATGAACTTGCTGCGGGCGTGGCGCAAACGGTGCGCGCGCTGGCCCAGGCGGCTCGGTTCGAAGCGTTGGAAGTGATGCCGCTGGGCCGCGCGGCTGCGGAAGAAATTTGCCTGAGCCGGTGGCCTGAATTGAGCTTCAGCGAGGCGCACTTAGACCGCTTGTTTGACATGAACGGCGGCAATACGTTTGTGTTGTGCGAATTGGTGGCGGCGAACGCGAGCATCCATTGCGACGATGACATCCATCCTCCGCAGGCACTGGACCGAGTCAGGTCGCTGGTTCAGCGGCGCTTGCAAGCGCTGCCGCTAAGCGCGCGAATCGCCGTTGAAGCGTCGGCGGTATTTGCCCAGACCGTGCCTGGCGAAGCATTGCAGGTGCCGACCCTGATGGGCGTCACAGCGTTGCAGCAACCGTCAGATCCGCAGTGGTCGAGCGCGTTGGACACGGCAGTGGCTGCAGGTTTGTTGCGCGTTTACGCCGAGGGCCTGGTGTGCCGCCATGACCTCATACGCCATGCTGTGGCCGATGGCTTGCCCGCCGCGCGGCGCGTGGCCCTGCATCGCCACGCCGCCCTGTGGTTGGCCATCTTGACCGATGTGGACGCGCTGACGGTGGCCGAGCATTGGCGCGCTGCGGCCGAGCCTCAAACGGCACTGGCTTGGTCTCACCGGGCCGCAGAACAACTCAAAGCGCGCGGCAGCTTCGATGAGGCGCGTGCGCTGTGGCGCGAGGTGATGGACGCGTCGACCGAGGTGGCGCTGCGCCTGCGTGCGCAGCTCGATTTGGCAGCCTGCGATTTGTTCGACAACTTGGCCCACGGCGAAGCGGCGTTGAACGCCGTGTGCGCGCAATTGAATGCGGTGGCCGAGCCCGACCAGCGCCGCCACATCGAAGCCGCTGCGCTAGCCGCTTTGGTTGAAAACCGCGTGTTCGCTGGGGACGTGCCCACCGCCACCGTGCGCGCGCAACGCCTGCGCACTCTGTTGCCGGAGTTGTTGCCCAAAGAGGCGGTGATCGTCACCGAAGTGCTGATTGAACTCGCCATGCGCCAGCCCGACATACCGGCGGCTTGGGCGCTGCTGGGCCAGCTTCGGCGCTTGGAGCCGCAGCGCGCCACCTTGCTCAGCTACGAAGGGCAGATTCATTGGTTTGGGGGTCAAGTGCAAGCGGCGCATGAGGCCTTGGCCCGCATGCTGGAGCGCTACCCCGATTACTGCCGCGGCATCATCATCGAAAACGATTTGGCGGTGATGTTGCAAGCGCTGGGACGCATCAATGAAGCCGAAGTCATGGCCCAACGCAGCCCGCAGAGTTGGGCGGGTGTGGCGCACACCGAAACCTTGTCGCTGTTGGTGTTGGGTTTGGTGCAAACCAGCGCCGGGCGCTACGCGCAAGCCGATGGGGCGTTGCAGCGTGCCTTGGAGTTGGCGTGTGAGCAGTCCAGCCCTGGTTTTGAGGCTGAGGCTTTGGTGCGCCATGCGCGCATGTTGTGGCAGTGCGGTCAAGTTAGCGCTGCACAAAAGGCGCTCGACCGTGCCGCGCTCCTGCTGGTCAGCAGTCCCGAGCCGATGCGCATTTCACAACTCGTATTAACGCAGGTGCTGTGTGCCAGCGCTGCGGGCAGTGCAGCTCCCGAAGGTGCGCTGCGTCGCTTGCAAGGCATGGCCCAGCGCAGCGAACACCCGCTGGTTCATGTGCGTTTGGCGCGGGTCGTGAATGAGTTGGCGGTCGTGCGCTCAGACTGGTTGGCGGCTGCAGAAGCTGCCCGTGACATGGCAGAGCTGGCGCGTCGCGCGGGCTTGCTGGAAGCTCTGGCTGAAGCCTTGCTGTTGCAGGCTTGCGCGGGTTTGCGTTTGGCAAAGCCGCGGCTTGATACCCCGGAGCGCGCTCTCACTGCGGACGAACCTGTGTATCTGACGCAAGCCAAGCGCGCGTGCGTGTTGGCCACGAAGCAAGGCTTTGCTGATCTGCGCTGGCGCGCTGCATCGTGGCTGCAAACGCATGCCACTGAGTTCGCCGAGCATGACGTTGCTGCGCAGGTGGCTGAGTCGCTGCGCGGTCTCAGTGGTAGCGGGACTGCGGGGCTGTTTGATGCCGCTGCCGCAGCGCGCCGTGAGCCGCGCTGGCTGTTTGATGAGTCGACCGCGCCAAACCCGTAAGGGCGCCCTCAGGCCAAAAGTTTGCGCGCGACGGTGGCCAACGTGCCGAGGTCGCCGTCGGCAGGTTCTACCCATTGCGCTTCGTCGAACTTTGCGAAGTTACGCTTCATCGACGCCAAGTAAACCGGGTCGTAGTGATCGATCAACAGCTCGTGCACCACGCGCTCCACCTGGCCGGTGCGGGCCGCTTCTTGCCAAGCGTTGATGACGTCATTACCGCGCAGGGCGCGCAGCGCATCCAGGCGTTCGCAGAAGGTGGCGATGTCTTGCACGAAGAAGTTGTAGTCCTCCATCAGCAGCCTCACGCGGGCTTGCACAGTCAACTCCAAGCGCACGCAGTTCGAGGCGCGCATGCAGGCGATCAGCGGTTGCGGCACGCGCAACTCGCCTACTTTTTTGCTCTCGCTTTCTATCCACACGGTGCGTTGGGTGTCGAACTGACGCAGCGCATGCCAAATGCGGGTGTCGAATTGTTTTTGGCTGGGTTGGGGACTGCCGGGCACCAAGCCCAGCACGGAGCCGCGGTGGTTGGCAAGGGCCTCAAGGTCAAGCACCTGAGCGCCCTGGGCGGCAAGCTCGGTGAGCAAACGGCTTTTGCCAGAGCCCGTTTTTCCGCATATGACGCGGTAGTTGAATTGCTGCGGCAGTGTTTCCAAATCTGCCAACACGGTGCGCCTGAATTCGGTGTAGCCGCCTTCGAGCAAGTTCACTTTGAAGCCAATTTGGCTGAGCACCAAGGCCAGTGAATTGCTGCGGTTGCCGCCGCGCCAGCAATAGATCAACGGCTTCCATTCGCGCGGCGCGTCCAGCAGCTCGCGCTCGATGTGAAAAGCGATGTTGCGTGCCACCAGCACCGCGCCGCGCTTTTTGGCGGTGAAAGCCGAGACCTGTTTGTATTCGGTGCCAATGATGACGCGCTCAGCATCGGTCAAGCTGGGCCAGTTCACGGCACCAGGCAAGCGGTCGAGCGCGAATTCGCTTTCAGAGCGGGCGTCGATGACGGTGTCGAAATCGGCGAGGCGTTGCGAGGCGTCGGTGGCGGTGATGACTTGCAGGGGCATGGCGTGACGTGGGCAAATGTTGAGCGGATCGCCTGATGAAACAAGCCTTCACCGCAGAGGCGCAGAGGTCGCAGAGAAACGCAGAGGTAGAGACAAGGGTTCAAAAGCCATCAGACTTTTCGCTTCTGTCTTTGTGTTTCCTCTGCGTTTCGTCTGCGACCTCTGCGCCTCTGCGGTGAAGGCTAGAAATTTCGATTCAAGCCGCAATCGCATCCAGCAACTCACCCTCAATTTGCAACTGCGCCCGGTTTTGCTGAAGCACCGCGCCGTCGACCAAGAAGGTGTCTTCGACGCGTTCACCGAGCGTGGTGATTTTGGCGAGTTGCAGGTTGATCTGGTGGCGCGCCAACACGCGGGCTATCGCGTACAGCAAGCCCGAGCGGTCGCTGCTGGACACGCCCAGCAACCAGCGCTGGCCGCGCTCGTCGGGACGCAAAGTCACGCGCGGTGTGATGGGAAACGACTTGACGCGGCGCGAGGTGCGGCCTTTGCCTGGCTCGGGCAAGGGGCCGCGGGCGATCAGCGTTTTGGTGAGCTGGTTTTCGACGTAGAAAATCAAATCGCGGTACATGGGTTGCAGCACTGCGTCGCTCAGGTCGTTGCCATTGCCGGGCCCGTCTTGTGTCATCTGCGGGCTGATGACTTGGAAAGTGTCGAGCGCGTAGTGAGCACGCGTGGTGTGAACCTTGGCGTCCAAAATATTGAAGCTGGCACTTTCAAAATAGCCGCAGATGCGCGCAAACAAATCGGGCTGGTCGGGCGCGTAAACCAATACCTGCAAGCCTTCGCCCAGCGGTGACAAACGGGCGCGCACCACCGGCTTCTCGGTGTTCACAAACTCGCTCAATGAGCGCGCATGCCAGGCCACGTCACCGGCATCGTGGCGTGCGAAATAACTCAGCTCCAAGGTGTTCCACAACGGCAGCTCAGCATCCATCGGCAGCGAGTAAAGGCTGAGCATGTGACGCGCCTCGACCTTGCGCGCTTCGATCTCGGCATCGCGGTTGGGCGCGGCCCCGCCCAGTGCGCGCAGCGCGACGCGGTAGAGGTCTTCGAGCAGCTTGCCTTTCCAAGCGTTCCACACCTTGGGACTGGTCCCGCGGATGTCTGCCACCGTCAACAAATACAAGGCCGTAAGGCGACGTTCGGTGCCTACAAAAGCAGCGAATTTTTGGATGACTTCGGGGTCAGACAGATCTTCTTTTTGTGCCACGCGCGACATGGTCAAGTGGCCCTTGACCAAGAATTCAATCAGGTTGGAATCTTCACGCGCGGTGCCGTGGTCGCGGCAAAAGTGGCGCGCTTCCATGGCCCCGAGTTCAGAGTGGTCACCGCCTCGGCCCTTGGCCACGTCATGGAAGAGCGCCGCCACATAAAGCACCCAAGGCTTGTCCCATTGCAGCGCCAGCATCGAGCAAAACGGGTATTCGTGCGCATGCTCCGGAATGAAGAAGCGCCGCATGTTGCGCAGCACCATGAGGATGTGTTGGTCTACCGTGTAAACGTGAAACAGGTCGTGCTGCATTTGCCCCACGATGCGGCGAAACACCCACAAATAGCGGCCCAGCACGCTGGTTTGGTTCATCAAACGCAGTGCATGGGTTTGACCGTCGGGGGCGGTCAAAATTTTCATGAAGGTGGCGCGGTTGACAGGGTCAGCGCGAAACGCGCGGTTCATCAAGCCACGAGCGTTGTACAGCGCGCGCAGCGTGCGGGCCGACAAGCCTTTGGGGCCCAGGTTTTGCTGGTACGTCAGAAAGGTTTCTAAAACAGCGTGCGGCTTGCGCTCGTACAGGTCGTCGCTGACCACTTCCAGCATGCCGCCTCGGTCTAGGAAGTTGTCATTGATGGGACGCATGGGCGCGTCTTGCAAGCCGTTGATGCGCTCCTCAATATTGAGCATCAAAATTTGATTCAACTGCACCACCGCTTTGGCGGCCCAGTAGTAGCGACGCATCAGGTTTTCAGACGCACGCTGGCCCTTGGTGGCTTGGTAGCCAAAGCTTTCCGCCACGGCGGTTTGCAGGTCAAACACCAGGCGATCTTCGCGCCGACCAGCCACCATGTGCAGGCGCGCGCGAATCAGTTTCAAGCGGCCTTCATTCAATTGAAGCTGCTTCACCTCAAAGGGTGTGATCAGGCCTTTGGCGGCCAGCGCGCTCCATGTTTTGCCCAGGCCCGCGGCGCGCGCCACCCAAATCACCAATTGCAAATCGCGCAAGCCGCCGGGGCTTTCTTTGCAGTTGGGTTCTAACGAGTAGGGCGTGTCTTCGAACTTTCGATGGCGCTGCTCCATCTCCAGCATCTTGGCGCGCAGAAAAGATTTGGCGTCCATGGACGCGGTATTGGCGCGCTTGAAACTGTTGAACACGCGCCGATCGCCGCACACATAGCGCGACTCCAACAGCGCCGTTTGCACCGTCACGTCGCGCGCACTTTCCGTCGCGCATTCGCTCAGCGTGCGCACGCTGGAACCAATTTCCAAGCCAATGTCCCAGCAAGCGGTGATGAAGGACTCAATCGCTGTTTTGGTGGCTTCGTTGCTGCGCGCCGCGCTGTTGGGCAGCAGCACCAATACGTCTACGTCAGAGTGAGGGAACAGTTCGCCGCGACCGTATCCGCCGACCGCCAACAAGGCGGCTTCGGCGGGCATGCCGGCGTGGTTCCAGAGGTCGATCAACGACGCGTCCACATGCCTGGCCAGCGAGCGCAGCAACAGCCCGGCCGCGGGTGCGGTGGCGCGCGAGGTGGCGAAGTGTTCCAGCAGCGCGGCCTTGCCATTGCGAAAACGAGCGCGCAATTCGCTGACGCTGCGAGTGACCGCAGCGGGCTGGGCGGCGGTCACCCCAACAGTCACAACATCGAGCACAAATTCAGGCCGGTGCAGTCACAGCGCTTAAAGGCAGAGCTTGCACGAAGTCAGGCGCAGCCGGGCTTCCCGCCGACACGGTCAGCACTTCGTAACCCGTCTCGGTCACCAACACGCTGTGCTCCCACTGCGCGGACAGCGAGCGGTCTTTGGTGACGATGGTCCAGCCGTCGTAGCGACCGGCTTTGCGGTCTTCTTTGATCTCGCGTTTGCCTGCGTTGATCATCGGCTCGATCGTGAAAATCATCCCCGGCTGCATCACTTCCAGCGTGCCAGGGCGGCCGTAATGCAGCACCTGCGGGTCTTCGTGAAACTTGGCTCCCACGCCGTGACCGCAAAACTCCCGCACCACGGTGTAGCCCTGATTTTCTGCGAAGGTTTGGATGGCGTGGCCTACATCGCCAAAACGCGCTCCGGGCTTGACTTTCACGATGCCGCGCCACATGGCCTCAAACGTCACCGAGCACAAACGCTTGGCAGCAATGCTGCCTTCGCCGATCACAAACATGCGGCTGTTGTCGCCGTGCCAGCCGTTTTTGATGACGGTGACGTCGATGTTGACGATGTCGCCGTTTTTCAACACCCGCGAATTGGGGATGCCGTGACACACCTCTTCGTTGATGGAAGTGCACAGCGAAGCCGGGTAGGGCGGGTAGCCATTGGGCTGGTAATTCAACGTGGCCGGAATGCCGCCTTGCACGTCAACCATGTAGTCGTGCGCGAGGCGGTCGATCTCGCCGGTGGTGATGCCCGGTTTCACAAACGGGGTGAGCATGTCCAGCACCTCTGAGCCCAGGCGTCCGGCAGTGCGCATGCCTTCGATGGCGGCGGCGTTTTTGATGATGATCGTCATAACCTGAATTATCTCACTGGACGGCTAAAATCATGGGCTCGCACCGAGTTGGGCTTTGACCCGCCTTGGGCCACCAAAACCGAGCGCACGTCCTGTGAATTCCACCCTGAAGCATTTGCAACACCACGAGGGCGGCAATGCGCTGTCCAATTTCCGGGCTGCGGCTTTGTTGACGCAATTACAAGCCGTCAACTCTCGGATCACTGCTGTGCATGCACGTTACGTGCATTGGGTGTGGAGCGATGCGCGGGTGGCGCGCGAGGCCCAGGACAAAGTCGAAGGACTGTTGCGATACGGCGATGCCTATGACGGGCCAGAGGCTGGCGCGCTTGTCGTTGTGGCACCTCGCCTGGGGACGGTGTCACCTTGGGCATCGAAGGCCACCGACATTGCACACAACTGTGGTTTGCAGATTCACCGCGTCGAACGCGTCACTGAATACCGGCTGAGTCGCAAGACCGGTTTGTTCGGAGGCAGCAAGCCCTTGAGCGACGAAGAGTTGCAAGCTGTCAGCCACTTGCTGCACGACCGCATGACTGAAAGCGTGCTGCTGCAACGCGGGGATGCGGCTCATTTGTTCGACGCGCAAACGGCGCAGCCCATGGAGCATGTGGATGTGCTGGGTGCGGGTCGGGCCGCTCTGGTCCGCGCCAACACCACCTTCGGCCTGGCCTTGTCCGACGACGAAATCGATTACTTGGTGGCGGCCTTCAGGGCGCTCAAGCGCAACCCCACCGACGTCGAATTGATGATGTTTGCGCAGGCCAACAGCGAGCACTGCCGCCACAAAATCTTCAACGCCAACTTCACGATCGACGGCGTGGCGCAAGACAAATCCATGTTCGGCATGATCCGCAACACCCATGCGCTGGCACCGCAGCACACCGTGATCGCCTACAGCGACAACTCGTCCGTCATGGAAGGCGGCATGACCGAGCGTTGGTTACCGAAGGGCTACACCAATGCGCCTCAATACGGCGCGCGCCAAGAGCTGGTGCACGTGTTGATGAAGGTGGAAACCCACAACCACCCGACCGCCATTTCGCCTTTCCCCGGTGCCGCCACCGGCGCAGGCGGCGAGATACGTGATGAAGGTGCTACTGGTCGCGGCAGCAAACCCAAGGCGGGCCTCACAGGCTTCAGCGTGTCCAACTTGCACCTGCCGGGCTTGAGCGAGCCGTGGGAGCAACGGCCTGTGGGCAAGCCGGAGCACATTGCCAGCCCGCTGCAAATCATGATTGACGGGCCCTTGGGCGGCGCGGCCTTCAACAACGAG
The DNA here is from genome assembly GCA_031427655.1 of Burkholderiales bacterium. Taxonomy (GTDB): domain Bacteria; phylum Pseudomonadota; class Gammaproteobacteria; order Burkholderiales; family Burkholderiaceae_C; genus JANYJJ01. Next base: position 4,337 of record JANPNT010000557.1, on the reverse strand, counting down.
TTTGGTCGACCGAACTTGGCGGGCTACTTTCGGGTGTACGAACAGCAGGTTGGTGAAGGTGCAAGTGCGACGGTTCGCGGATATCACAAACCCATCATGATTGCCGGTGGCTTGGGCAGCATCTCGGCCTCGCAGACCGACAAAATTGCCTTCCCTGCCGGCACCTTGCTCATTCAATTGGGTGGCCCTGGCATGCGCATCGGCATGGGCGGCAGCGCGGCCAGCTCGATGGCGGCGGGTGCCAACGCGGCGCAGCTCGACTTTGATTCAGTGCAGCGCGGCAACCCGGAAATTCAACGCCGTGCGCAAGAGGTCATCAACCATTGCTGGGCGCTGGACGGCATGAACCCGGTGCTGGCGATTCACGACGTGGGCGCGGGCGGCATCTCCAACGCCTTCCCCGAATTGGTCGACGGCGCAGGGCGTGGCGCGGTGTTTGAGTTGAGCCACGTGCCGCTGGAAGAAACTGGTTTGGCCCCGAAAGAAATTTGGTGCAACGAAAGCCAAGAGCGTTATGTGCTCGCGGTGCAGGCCAACTTGCTGCCGGTTTTTGAAGCGATGTGCGAGCGCGAGCGTTGCCCGTTTGCGGTGGTGGGCGTGGCCACCGAAGCGCCGCGCTTGGTGTTGACCAATCCAGCGGACCCGGGCAACTCACCCATCGACATGCCCATGAACGTGCTTCTGGGCAAGCCGCCCAAGATGCACCGCGACGTGCAGCGCGTGACGCGAACCTTGCCCGAGGTGAACCTGACCGACGTGGACTTGAAAGTGGTGGCCTTCGACGTGCTGCGCCATCCCACCGTGGCCAGCAAGCGCTTCCTCATCACCATCGGCGACCGCACCGTCGGCGGCTTGAACCACCGCGACCCGATGGTCGGCCCGTGGCAAGTGCCGGTGGCCGATTGCGCCGTGACCTTGGCCGACTACAGCGGCTTTCGCGGTGAGGCCATGAGCATCGGCGAACGCACGCCGCTGGCCAGCATCAACGCGCCTGCTTCCGGTCGAATGGCGGTGGGCGAGGCCGTCACCAACCTGTTGGCCGCACCCATGGAGCTGGCGCGCGTCAAGCTCAGTTGCAACTGGATGGCGGCTTGCGGCGAGCCCGGCGAAGACGCCGATTTGTACGACACCGTCAAAGCTGTGGGCATGGATTTGTGCCCCGCACTCGGCATCAGCGTGCCGGTGGGCAAAGACAGTTTGTCGATGCGCACACGCTGGGTTGACAACGGCGAGGCCAAGCAAGTCACCGCGCCGGTGTCGCTGATCGTCTCAAGCTTTGTGACGCTGGAAGATGTGCGCGGCACGCTCACGCCGCAGCTTCAGGTTGGCGACAACACGCTGATCTTGATCGACCTGGGCCAGGGCAAAAAGCGCATGGCCGGCTCGATGTTGGCGCAGGTGCTGAACCAAACGGGCCAGACCGTGCCCGACCTCGACGAGCCCGCGCAACTGGTGGCGTTGGTGGTGGCCATCAACCAATTGCGCAGTGAAGGCAAGCTGTTGGCGTATCACGACCGCAGCGACGGCGGCCTGTGGGCCACCATCTGCGAAATGGCCTTTGCCGGTCACATGGGCGTGAGCCTGAATGTGGACATGCTGGTGGTGGAAGGCGACGGCATCACCGACAGCCGCGCCGACGTGGGCGACTCCAAAAACTGGGCCGGGCAAATTGGTGCAAGGCGCGAAGAACTGACGCTGCGCGCGCTGTTCAACGAGGAACTCGGCGCTGTGATTCAAGTGCCCACTGCCGTGCGCAACGAGGTCATGCAAGTGCTGCGCAAGCACGGCCTCAGCAAACACAGCCACTTCATCGGCAAGGCCAACGACCGCGGCGTGATGGAGGTGTGGCGCGATACCAAATGTGTGTTCAGCGCCAAGCTGCGCGAGCTGCACCAAAGCTGGGATCAGGTGAGCTGGCGCATTGCGCAACTGCGCGACAACCCGGCGTGCGCCGACGCTGAACATGAGGCGGCTGGACGCGAGGCCGACCCGGGCTTGCATGTGAACCTCACGTTCAATCCCAATGCCGAAGTCAACACATCCGCGGCCATTCTCAAAACGCGTCCCAAGCTCGCCATCCTGCGCGAGCAAGGCGTCAACAGCCACATCGAGATGAGCTACGCCATGCACACCGCAGGCTTTGACACCTTCGATGTGCACATGAGCGATTTGCACGCGGGCAGGGCGCGCTTGGATGAGTTCCAAGGCTTTGTTGCCTGCGGTGGTTTCAGCTACGGCGACACCTTGGGCGCAGGCGAAGGTTGGGCCCGCAGCATCATGTTCAACCCGGGGTTGGCTGAGCAATTTGCCGCCTTTTTCAACCGCCCCGACGCGCTGGCTTTGGGTGTGTGCAACGGCTGCCAAATGATGACCGCGCTGTCGCCCATCATCCCCGGCGCTGCTGCTTGGCCCAAGTTCACCCGCAACCGCAGCGAGCAGTTTGAAGCGCGCCTCAGCATGGTGGAAGTGATGGACAGCCCGTCGCTGTTTTTCACCGGCATGGCGGGCAGCCGCTTGCCGATTGCGGTGGCGCACGGCGAAGGATTCGCTGATTTTTCACAGCGCGGCGATGCCGTCAAAGTGCAGCGCGCGATGCGCTTCGTGGACAGCAGCGGCGCACCGACCGAGGCCTACCCCTTCAACCCCAACGGCAGCCCCGACGGCCTCACCTCAGTCACCACGCCCGACGGCCGCTTCACGGTGTTGATGCCCCACCCTGAGCGCGTTTTTCGCAACGTGTTGATGAGCTGGACCAGTGGTGGCGCAAGTGAACTCAGCCCGTGGATGCAGATGTTTCGCAACGCGCGTTTGGCCTTGGGCTGATGCGAAGTGCAGACCGCTGAGACGCTGCTGGGTTTGGCGGTGCAGTGCGTCAACGCGGGCCAAATTGAGCGCGCCTGGTCGCTTTGCGACCAAGCGCAGCGCCAGCCTCCTGCGCACCCGGGAGTGCATCAGCTGATGGCTTGGCTGTCGCTTCAGCAAGGTCGCACGGGGCTGGCTTGCGAGCATGCAACGGCCAGCTTAGCGCTGCGCCCCGATCATCTGCCCACCTGGTTGTTGCAAGTTGATGCAACACGCGCTGCAGGCCAACTCACGCTCACGGCGCGGGCTTTAGACCGCGTGTTGCAGCTTGACCCCAGCCGAACTGAAGCGTGGTTTCAGCGGGCGCTGCTGCATCAAGATGCGCGTGAGTTCCAGGCTGCTGCGCAGGCGCTGCACCGCGTTGTGCATCTCGATCCGAGTCGGCTGGATGCGTTGGTGAATTGGGGCATCGTGTTGCAAGAAATTGGGCGCGTTGACGAAGCGATGTCCGCTTATGCGCGGGCTTACCGTTTGGACGAAAACTGCTTTGGACGCATCGCGCACGCCTTGGCTGCCGCGCCGTCGGGGCGCATGTGGTTGTCGCTGGACGCGCTGCGCGCCGCTTTGCTGGCGACTACTTTGGCTAAGTCGATTTGAGGTGGCCGCTGAGACTTTCGTTCAGGCGTTCATCGAGGCGTTCATTCACCCGTGTTTGTCGGCGCGCTTTTCGGTACACACCAGGCCCGCCTTTGATCTGCTCGGCGACGCTGTCGAATTCCGCCGCGTGGTCAGCGTCCAGCGCCTCACACACCAATTCACAGGTTTGACGCGGCACTACAAAACATTGCGCGATGGGCATTCCGCGCGGCAAGGTCCCTTCGAAGTCGGGTGCTGTCCAGACGGCCGGAAAGTTGATGCCCACGGCATGAAAGCTGTCGGTGTCGACCAAGCCGCTGACAAGTCTGAAAGGGAGGTCGTCGCGGTTCAGCGGATGCACCGCCATCACCGACCATCCTGGCTCGGTTTCGATGGTCCAAAAGCTATTGAATTTGACAGCTGACTGGCCAGCCCGTTCGAGCGGTGAGCCCGTCAATTGCTCGGGGACGTGAAAGCTCAGCGGCGCGCGCGGTTGGTTCTCGGTCTGCAAAGCCGGCAATGACCAGTCCCAACTGAACTGGCCTTGTTTCACCACCACATCGCAGGGCAGTGGAATCAAAAAACCGTGCGACATCGCGTCGACAAACGGCGGGCACTGCTTGACGGTGCGGATGCTGCGCTGGTGCAGCGGCGACGCTGTGCGCGGTGCCATGCTGCGCAACCAGTCAGGCAAAGCCGACTTCGCCAACAGAGGACGCTCCAGCACATCAAACAAATCAGGGTCACACCGAAAGATGATTCTCATTGTGCCGTGAGGATAAATCGCAAACCGGCGGTTGAATAAAAACGCCCCACCGTCTTTCGGACAGGCAGGGCGTTTCAGGCACAAATTGCATTCTGTGATTCACGCATGGCCGAAGCCATGCGCGAGCAGCGGA
>JANPNT010000556.1:0-5208 GCA_031427655.1 Burkholderiales bacterium | reverse complement strand
AGGCGGCCACGGACTTGGCTTCGGGTTTGGATTCGGCCAGGGCGGCTGCCCATTCATCGGCCATCTCATCGGGCTCTGAGTTGGGACTGGCGGTGTTGTCAGATGACATTTTGTTCTCCTAGCCAACGCTGGTTTTGATTGGTCAACAGTTGGTCTACCTTGAGCGCATAGCGGCCGTTCGAGATGCCGTAGTGGCATTCCAAAACCGGCACGCCTGAGACTTTCACTTCGATGGAGGGGTGCAAATCGAGCTCGATGAAATCGCCCACCTGGAACGACAAAAGCTGCTCCACCGTGGCGGGGGCCTTGGCCATTTCGGCCACCAGTTCCACCTCCGCCGATTGAATTTGCTGGGTTAGCAAATTCACCCAGCGGCGATCGGGCTCGGCCGATTCACCTTGCACGCTGGAATACAAAACGTCACGTATGGGTTCTAGCGTGGAGTACGGAATGCAAAGGTGAATCGTGCCGCTGATGTCGCCCAGTTCCAGCGTGAAGCTTGTCGCGACCACGACCTCGTTGGGTGATGCAATGCTGGCAAATTGAGGCTGCATTTCCGAGCGCTGGTATTCCAGCTCAAGCGGGTACACACCCTGCCAAGCTTTCTTGTATTCATTGATAACGAGGTCAACGACGCGCAAGATAATGCGGTGTTCCGTCATCGAAAAGTCGCGGCCTTCGATGCGCGTGTGGAACTTGCCCGAGCCACCGAACAAGGCGTCGATGACGGCAAATATCAGCGTCGGGTCGCAGACGATCAGCCCCGAACCACGCAGCGGGCGCACTGACACCAAGTTGAAGTTGGTGGGCACCACAATTTCCCGCAGAAATGCGCTGAACTTTTGAACCTTGATGGCTCCGATGGCCACCTCGGGGCTTTTGCGGATGAGATTGAACATCCCAATACGGATGTTGCGTGCGAAGCGCTCGTTGATGATCTCCAGCGTGGGCATGCGCCCGCGGACGATGCGTTCCTGGTCGGCCAAGTTGTAGTTGCGCGTGACCGACTTGTCGATGACCTCGCGTTCTAGCGTTTGACTCTCGCCGGTGATGCCTTGAAGCAGTGCATCCACCTCGTCTTGCGAAAGGATCTGCTGGCTCATTTGCGCTGCCTTCGCGTGAGCGAACTGACGGTGACGAAGGACAGGTTCATTGGATGATGAACGTCGAGAAGTGAACGTTGTGTATGGGGCTGGGCGGGGCGGTTTTCGTCTTGGTTTTGGCTTTGGCTTTGGCGCGCGGTTTGACATCGGCGGAGGCATCTTTGCGGTCTTCTGCCTCGGGCTCGGGTTCGTCAACCTCCAGGCCGACGGTGCGTAAGGCTTCGCGTTTGATTTCGACGGCCAGCTGTTCTTTGCCGATGCGCTCAAGCAGTTCGCGCGACGTTTTGTGCGCCAGCAGCATCAGTACGCTGTTGCGCAGCGCGGGCATGTAGCCCTTCAGCTGATCGGCGAATTTGGAGTCTTCGACTTCCAGCGTGATGCCTACTTGGGCGTAGCGGTCGACGTCCTTGTCGGCCAGATTGACAACGAACGGATCGAGTGCCAAAAAAGTCGGAGGGTGTTTCAAATCGGGCTTGGCAGCAGAGTGAGCTTTGGCCGCCGTCGGGTTGTCTTCGCCTCCGGCCTCGGCTTCAACCTCTGCCTGTGCGGCAGCCTTTTTCTTCATGTAGAACAAACCACCACCACCGGCACTCAGCACCACCACCAAGCCGATTAGCAGCATGATCATCAGTTTCTTCTTGCTTTTTTTGACGGGCACGGCAGCGTCGGCAGTAGTGGCAGCAGCGGACATCGTTTTTCCTTCCAAGGCGAAATCAAGCCACAGCGCACGTCGGAAAGAGGCGCTGTGGTGAAGCAAATTATGAAAACGAAGCGCTGTTTTCCAAACCGCGATAAGCGGGGGGTTCGCCCGCCACTAGCGCGCCATGGGGGTCGGTTTCAGTTGGCTAGCCGACGCGCGCCGCGCGTCACGCAAACAAGTCGACGCCGCCTGCTCTAAGCTGGACGCGCCGAATGGACGGGGCCGCCGTGCCGCTGGCAGCGTGAGCTGGCGTCGGCGCGGTGTTGCGGCTGCCTAGAGACGAATTGTCTTGCGCGCCAGCCTGGTTCTGGCCCTTGGCATGCTGCGACACGCCGCCGCCTGCCAAAGTGAAGCCGGCCTCGAGCAAGGCGCTGGCCAGTTCGGGCATGCCTGCCTCAATGGCTGCCCGGGTGGCCGCCGCATCGGCACCGAAGTCGACGCGTGCCTGGGTTCCGTCCATCACGATCTGGATCGACACCGGGCCCATTTCGGCCGGGTTCAGGTGCAGCTCGGCGGTTTGCACGCCGTCGCGGGCCAGCAGGCTGACTTGCACGCCCAAAGCTTCGCGGAACTCGGGCGCATCTAGCGGCGTGGGCAGGCTCAGCGTCAGCACCGGGTGCGCGTTGTGGGTTCCACCGCAGGGAACGCCGACGCCATTCATGCTGCTCGCCATCCATGCCGAAAAGTCAGTTGCGGCACTGGCCGCGGTGGACAAGGCGGATACAGCCGCTGGCGTATCGGCCTGCAAACTGCCCTGCAGGGTGCCTTGCGTGTCGCTGAGCAAAGCGAGTGGCGCTGGCAAGTCGGCCCCCGGTCCAGTGAATTCACGCTGCACCCCACGCAGCTCGGCCCGACGACCATCGCGGCCCGCTGAGCGGTCGCTGTCAGACGCTGAAAACGAACGGCCCGGGCCGTCCGCGCTGCCCGCGCTCCTTGGCGTACCCACTGCACTGAACATTCCTGGACTGCCCGGCAGGCCGCCGCGTTCGGCCTGCACAGCCGCATCTGCCTGCTTGCGCTGGTCTTGCGCTTCGGCTTGGGCGGTGAGTCTGCTGGCGAGATCGGCGACTGCGCTGTCCGCTTCGACGTTCGCTTCGACGTTTGCGAGCGACCTTTCGGCAGCCAGCGCGGCGCCCGTCGAGGATGTTGCGCGAGGACCGGCCGCCGGGTTCAAGGCGGCCACCCAGGCGGCCATGTCCGCACTGAGGGCGGTGCCTGGCTCGGCAGACTTGTCTTCGGACTGCGTCTTCTCGAGCGCTGCGTTGTCGTTGGGCGTGCGCTGCGGACTCTGAAACGGATCGGTTTGCGCGTGCGATTGTGGCGGGGCGTGAGGGCCTTGCGCCTTATTGATGTCTCTGCTGGCCAGCAGACGTGCGGCCGCTTTCGAGTTGCTGCGCGCGTTGGCTTCGGCCCGGCTGGCCTCAGTGCTGGGCCCCGCTTTCCCGGTCTTGTCGGCTTGGTCGGCGTTTTCGGCGGCCAGGGGTTTGGTTGGCGCAGGTGAGGCGGCTTGCTGCGCGGTGGCTCGCGTCTTGGCCATGATGGTTGCGAAGCGTTTGCTCTGCGCCACGGCAACTTGAGGCAGTGCAGGGGGCGCGGCTTGCGTCGGCGCGCGCGGGTTCAGGTTCAGGCCCTGACTTTGGCTCTGGCCCTGGCCCAAGAGGCTGTGGTGCTTCAGGCAGCTCATCATGGTGCGGGGTGCCTTCAGCTCAAAATAAAAAGACGGGTGGAGTGGCGCAAATGCACGGTCGTCACGTTGCTGACGACGCATCTGCGTGGTGGCGATTCCAGGCGCTGCGTGCAGCAAATTCATCGCTGTTTTTTTGGTCTTTGCGGGCTTGCGCGATGCGGTCTTCGCCCACCCGCCGTTCGATGAGTTTGCGCACCGTGGCCACGCGCAGCTCTTGGGCCACCAAGGCGCCGCGCACATGGCCGACTTGCTGTGCCGCTTGCTTGGTCACTTGCTGTTGCTGTTCCACCGCCAGCGTCAAACGCTGCACAAAGCCGCGGTAGCACTGCACCATGGTCACGGTGCTGGCGGTTTGAAATTTCTTCGTCCAACGGGTTTCGTAGTCGCACCGGTAGTTCACCAATTGCTCGGTTTGGGCTTGTGCGGTTTGATGCAGAGCGGTCACGCGCGTTAGCTCGGCCTGAACGCTGTCGCGCTCAGAGTCGCTTTGTGCCAGCAGGGTCAGCAGAGGTTGCATGGGGGTCATGTGGAGCCTTCGTTATTTTTCGAATTACTTCAGTTCAGTTCAGTTCAGCACCGCGCCGAGCTGCTCAATGCTGATGTCCAGCAAGGCGCGCTCGTGCATGCCTTGCTGCAAAAACTTCGTCATGGGTGCGTGCAGTTGCACGGCTTGGTCGAGGTCGGTGTCGTGGCCGGGCGCATAGGCGCCGATCTGTATCAGGTCGCGCGCTTTGCTGTGGCGCGAATGAAGCTGACGAAAGCGCCGCGCGGCTTGCACATGCTCGGCTGTGGCCACGGCGGTCATCACGCGTGAGATGGAACGCTCTACATCGATGGCTGGGAAATGACCTGCCTCGGCCAGCTCGCGCGACAGCACGATGTGGCCGTCCAGAATGCCGCGTGCAGCGTCTGCAATCGGGTCTTGCGGATCGTCGCCTTCGGTCAGCACGGTGTAGAAAGCGGTGATCGAGCCGCCGCCCGCGACACCGTTGCCGCTGCGCTCCACCAGCTGTGGCAGCTTGGCGAAACAGCTCGGCGGGTAGCCGCGCGTGGCCGGTGGCTCGCCGATGGCCAAGGCAATTTCGCGCTGCGCCATGGCGTAGCGGGTGAGCGAATCCATCAGCTACAGCACGTTCGTGCCGCGGTCGCGAAAGTGTTCGGCAATGGCGGTGGCGTAGTGCGCTCCTTGCATGCGGGTCAGAGGCGGCGAGTCGGCCGGAGCGGCCACCACCACCGAGCGGGCCAGGCCCTCAGTGCCCAAAATGTCTTCGATGAATTCTTTGACTTCCCGGCCGCGCTCGCCGATCAAACCCACCACCACCACATCGGCGGCGGTGTAGCGCGCCATCATGCCCAGCAGCACCGATTTGCCCACGCCGGTGCCTGCGAACAAGCCAATGCGTTGGCCTCGGCCGACGGTGAGCATGGCGTTGATAGCGCGCACGCCGGTGTCGAGTGGTGTGCGCACCGGATCGCGGTCCATCGCATTGATTGGGCGGCGTGTCAGGGGTTCGTTGCGGGTATGAACCAACGGGCCACGCCGGTCCATCGGCATGCCGTGCGGGTCGATGACCCGGCCCAGCAAACCGTCGCCTACCGGCAGGTGCAGCGTGCGGTCCAGACTGCGCCGCCAAGGGTGTTGGGCGGCACCCAACAGCAGCGGCACCACCGGCATGGCGCGTGGCACCACGCGCGCACCGCTGGCCAGGCCGTGAATC
>JANPNT010000555.1:0-5948 GCA_031427655.1 Burkholderiales bacterium | reverse complement strand
CATTCACAGCCGAGCCTTCTTCCAAACATTGGGGTTGTCAGACGATGTCGCCAGTGACCCGGTTTTTATGCAGTTTTTCACGGGTGATCTGGACTCAGGCGTGGAGGCTGCCAACGCCGCCGGGGTGTCCCCCACCGTGCGCGCCAGCGGCTGGGCGACTGGTTACGCGCTCAGTATTTACGGGCAGGAAATGGTGAAAAACTGCCCTTTCAGAACCGGCAATGGCTACGGGGATGGACGCGCCATTTCGGTGCTGGAGGTGATGCTCGCCGACAAGCAACATTGGGAGTTCCAGCTCAAAGGCGGCGGCACCACCCCATATTGCCGCGGGGGCGATGGTCGTGCTGTGCTGCGCTCCAGCATTCGTGAATTTTTGGCCTCGGAAGCCATGGCGGCTCTGCGAGTACCAACCGCGCGGGCACTATGCCTCTTTGTCTCTGACAGTGAAACGGTCACACGCCCGTGGTATTCACCCGGTGCCAGAACCGAAGAACCCGATCGCATGGTGGACGAACCGGCCGCCATCACTACCCGTGTGGCCCCTTCTTTTTTACGGGTCGGTCAATTCGAATTATTCGGTCGCAGGGCCAGACAAAATTCGCATCCGCGTGCGCTGGCCGAGCTGGAGGCGATTTTTCTGCATGCACTTGACCGCGAATACCCGGACTTGGCCACTACTTTGAACGGCCCTGAGGTGACGCTAGCGGACAAGGTCATCGCCATGGCACGTGAGTTTGGTGTGCGTTTGTCGCATTTGGTGGCCCATTGGATTCGGGTCGGGTACTGCCAAGGCAACTTCAACAGCGACAACTGTGCACTAGGGGGGCGCACGCTGGACTACGGCCCCTTTGGTTTTATGGAAGCCTATGACCCCGCGTTTCAAATGTGGATTGGTGGCGGGGAACACTTCGCCTTTATGAACCAGCCCATGGCCGCAGTGGTCAATTTCAAGATGTTCTGCACCGCCATGGTCCCCTTGCTGGGACAAGACACCCGCGCCATTGCGGAAATGGACGCGGCGGTGCAGGCGCTGCCGGACAACCTGGCTGGCACGCTGCAGGCCATGTGGGCACAGAAAATGGGCTTGATCGAATTTCGGGCAGAACTATTTGCCGAGTTGCACACCCTCATGGCACAAACTCCAGTGGACTACACGATCTTCTGGCGCGAGCTTTCCAGCCTACCCCAGCAGGTGGCGGACTTGCGTCCCAGCTTCTATGCACGCCGTGGCGCTTATGGTCAAGACCCAACGATGATGGAGGCCCGCTGGGGCGCGTGGCTGCAAAATTGGCACGCAGCCTTGGTGCAAGACGGTCGTGACCCCTTGGAGGTGTCGATGGCCATGAAGCTGGTCAACCCCAAGTACATCCCAAGAGAGTGGATGCTGGTGCAGGCCTACCGCAGCGCCACGGACGCTGGAGACTTCACACTGGTGCGACAACTGCACGACTTGCTGGCTGACCCCTACAGCGAACAGTTACCAGAGCTTGCCGCGCTGTATTACACCAAGAAGCGGGATGAGTACTTTGAATTAGGCGGTACCTCGTACTGCAGTTGCTCTTCGTAGAGCACGGCTTGTCGGGTCCAACCGGGGTCGATGACTCTCATAAGCCTTGTTCCATAACTTGGACGTCTGGGACCAAGCCTGGGATGAGAAAGGTTTGGCGCACGAAACAAAGCGATACGTCATCGAATGTCGTCAACGAAGCGCTATCGTGTTAGCGCCAGTTTCAATGTGGGCAGTGTGTGCAACTCATGCTCATCGCGTATCAATCAGGGCATCCACTGGGAAAACTCCGGTCAGTCTGAAATCAGCGCTGAGTCATCAGTAATCTCCCAAGCCGTGCGATAGCCCCCGATGCGTTTCACGTAGGCCAACAATTCCCTGAAAAACGGATGGGCGCCGAGCGTAGACGAGTCGCCAACCAGCAGCAGCTTACGGCGGGCGCGAGTCATGCCCACGTTCATGCGGCGAATGTCGGAGAGGAAGCCGATTTCGCCACGGTTGTTGCTGCGTGTCAGTGAAATGGCAATGATGTCGCGTTCCTGGCCCTGAAATGAATCGACAGTGCCCACGCTGAGCATGCGGTGCTGCAAGAAGCCACTGAGCGCGTCGTTTTCCTCAATGGTGTCCAACAAACAGTTGATCTGGGCACGGTAGGGGGCAATCACACCGATGGTGAGCCGGCCCTGCTCGTGGTCCCCGTGCTCGTGCTCTCTCTGCTCGTGTGCGGCCGGGTCATAGCGCTCCAGGAGCTGGGCAAGGCGCTGGAGCAGCAAATCCGCTTCTTCGGGGTTGGCCGTGGAGCGGCTTTCGGGGATGGTGATTTCAAGGAAACTGAGGCCGGCTGTGTCGAGGAACTCCACCGGCAGGTCGGGCGCAAAGTCCAGGTCGTAGGCATCCAGGCCGGCGTCGCGAACGCTCTGATGCGCTTCCAGTTGACCGTCGTAGAACTGCTCGGAACTGAATTCCATGATCTGCTGGTGCATGCGGTACTGCACCGTGAGCATGCGGGCGGTGGCTGGCTGCCGCTTGATGCACTTCTCGAACAGGGTTTCGCGCAGGCCTTCACGGGCGGCTTTTTCGCTTTTCACCGTGGGCGGTAGCTGGTGGTGATCGCCCGCCAGAATCACGCGCTGGCCCTTGGCAATGGGGATCCAGCAGCCTGGCTCCAGAGCTTGTGCGGCTTCGTCGATGAAGACTGTGTCGAAGGTCAAGTGACGAATGTTTCGGTTGCTGGCGCCCACCAGGGTGCAGGTGATGATCTGCACGGACTCGAGCACCTGTTCAGTGATGTAACGCTCCAGATCGTCGGCCTGCTGAAACAGCAACCGCGCTTCTTCTTTCAACAGTCGGCGCTGCTGCCGCTCCTCATAGCCAAATTTGCCAAAATTGCCAAGAGGTTGACTTGCGGATTCGCGGTGCTGATCGGCGGTTTGGCGCAGCGCGCGCATCTTGCTGTAGCTCGGATGGGCCATCACCTGCGCATCCAGGGTGTGCTCCAGCAGCAGATCCGACACGCGGCTGGGGTTGCCCATGCGGATGACGCTGACGCCGCGCTCAGCCAGCTTTTCGGTGAGAAGGTCCACGGCTGTGTTCGAGGGTGCACACACCAGCACGCGCCGCTCGCGCCGAATGGTTTCCAGGATGGCCTGCACCAGCGTGGTGGTTTTACCAGTGCCGGGAGGTCCGTGGATGATGGCGACGTCCTGTGCTGCCATCACATGGCGCACGGCCGCCAGCTGAGAATCGTTGAGCGGGCTGGGATAGAACAGAGCGTCGGCGTGGGGCGCAACGTGGGGCTCAAGAAAGCGGGCCTGCTGAGCGCCCAGCAGCACGTCGCGAAGCTCGGCCAACCTGTTGCCGCGGGCGCTCATGACTTGTCCCAGAGCGTGGTTCATTTCACGGTAGCTCACCTCGTCGAAGGTGAGGTCTATCCCCAGTTTGCCGCCGCCCTGCACCCAGTCCGGAAGTTCTTCCTTAGTGGTGGTCAGCAGCAGCTTGTTGCGCCGCACGCTGGTTACGACACCATTGAGCGTGGGCTGGTCGCTGGAGTGGGCAGGCGCAGTGCCAAACAGCGAGGCGTTCTTGCCAACCTGAAACAGGTGCAGGCCCTGCTGGCCTGCGGGACGTTCCAGCTCCAGCACCAACTTGCCGCCAAAGCCGATGTCTTCCTTGTTGATGGTGACGGGGTACCAAGTGAGGCCGCGCCGCTGTCGCTCCTGGATGCTGGCCTTGGCATTCTTGAGCTTGAATTGCGTCAGGTCTTCCTTTTGCTCCAAATGCATGAGGGTGTGCACGCGCCGCAACTCTTCAATGGTGCTGGTCGTGGTGGGTATGAAGTCGAGGTCGGCCAAGCGAATACAGATTGAACCGCCGCGTGTTAGGCGCAGACTGGTTGTTGTGAGTGATGCAGCAATCAACAGTTGACCAGCAAAGCACCGAAAGACCTTGCCTTAGTCTATGCCGGAGGTAGCTCAATTAACCGTCGGTGGCGATACGCGGCTTCTTGGCAGTCTATTTATCAGGTTGGCATTCCAGCGACCCAGTTTAAGTCGTTGTTAAATTCGTAACTGCTCGCACCAGCGGATCAACTGGTTAGCGGCAGCATTCGCTACCCTCAAAATGGGTCTCTCAAAGCGCATCCGCGAAAAGCGAAAGCTTTGAAGTCAGGTCAGTGTCGTTTGTTAGCTTTCCACGTGCCACCATAGCGATACGACGGTTGGGTTTCCACTTTTGTCCTGCATTTGGAACAAATCAGTATCCAGTTGTCGGGGGCATCATGCACGACACGGTACAGCGTGGTGCTCACCACTTGACACAGCGCGCAAGCTTTGACGCGGGATCGGACGGCTTGGGGCATTTCCTGATTGTCTCAGTCTGCGGTGATGCCGATCAGTCGCTGGGTGCGTGCGACACCAACCGGGATGGGCGGTCGTTGGTTTCCCTTCGTGGTTCCGATTTGGAGCACCAAGTCTGCTGCTGGACGGCACCGGGTCCTCCCTGGCTTCACCTCAAGCTGACATCGGTCGATCGAGACGAGGTGTCGGCGTCAACTTCATGACGCGGTGTCGTACTTACGCTGCCGACTACAAAGAGTCTGCCGTGACACTGCGCTGTACGCCGACTCGAACCCGCGCGCTTTGCCGCTGTCGCACCGGCTACTGCATGAGAGCCGTCTCGATGGCTTCGGCAAGGTCTGGGCTGTCGACGGTCACGTCGGGTGCGTACCGCCCGATGACCCGCCCGTCGCGGCCGATCAGGAATTTCTCGAAGTTCCACATGACGTCGGTCGCTTCCTTGGGCAGCAGGCCGTGCTGGCGCAACGTCGCCTCGAGCTGGCCGTCGGCGGCCGGCTGTGACCGCGGCATGGCGTCGATCAGCGCGCTGTACAGCGGATGGCGCGGCGCACTGTTGACGTTGATCTTGGCGAACATCGGGAACTGGACGCCGAAGGTCCCGCGGCAAAACTCCGCGATGCTGGCTTCGTTGCCCGGCTCCTGACCCGCGAAATCGTTGGACGGAAAGCCCAGCACCACCAGGCCCTGCCCGCGCTGTTCCTCGTAGGCCTTTTCCAGCCCTTCGTATTGCGGCGTCAGGCCGCATGCCGAGGCGACGTTGACGATCAGAACGACCAAGCCGCGATAGTCCGCCAGCGTGGCGTCTTGGCCGTCGATCGTTTTCAGGGGGGGTGTCGTAGAGGGATTGGCTCATGGGTCGGTCTGAGGTTGGAAGGATGCCCGCCGCGTCGAAGCGCGGCGCAAAATGTGGACGATTGCCCGGTGGGCGTGGCGGTTGTGAATGCCGTCCCGCCGTCATGGGCGAGTTGTTGATTGTCAGGGGCAGCCTATATTCCTCTACGTTCAGCGTTTATCAGGAAGTCCAGCATGGAACAGAACATTAAAGGCAAGGTCGTCGTCATCACCGGCGCCAGCAGTGGCCTCGGCGAAGCGACCGCGCGACTGTTGAGCAGTCAGGGCGCCCGCGTCGTGCTTGGCGCGCGGCGGGTTGATCGCCTTCAGGCCCTGGTCGACGACATCGCGCGGCAAGGCGGTGAAGCGCTCGCCGTCGCCACCGACGTGACCGACCAGACTCAGGTGCAGCGCCTCGTCGATCGCGCGCTGGACGCGTTCGGTCGCGTCGACGTGATGATCAACAACGCCGGCTTGATGCCGCACTCACCGATCGTGCGCCTGAAGGTCGACGACTGGGACCGCATGGTCGACGTCAACCTGAAGGGTGTGCTTTACGGCATTGCTGCTGCATTGCCGACGATGCAGCGTCAGATGTCAGGGCAGTTCATCAATGTGTCTTCGGTGGCAGGCCACAAGGTCAGCGTCAACGGCGCGGTCTACAGCGCCACCAAACACGCGGTGCGGGCGCTGTCTGAAGGGCTGAGGCAGGAAGTCAAGGACTGGAACATCCGCACGACGATCATCTCGCCGGG
>JANPNT010000554.1:0-5181 GCA_031427655.1 Burkholderiales bacterium | reverse complement strand
ATCGCGGGGCCGTGGCGGCTTCGTGCTTCCAGGCTCAACCGCAACACCAACTGAGCGGCTACGCAGTCGGCCCCAGCCAGCTGGTGGGCAGCTCATCGGTCAAGCCCTCGATGTCGAGGTCTTCGGGCAACAAGTCGACCTGCATCTTGTTTTTGAACGTCCGCCCCGGGGCGGCGCATGCCCGGTACCGGCATGGTCGCGTTGTCTATCAAGGTCAGCGTGCGAGCGTTGGCGTCTGTGACCCACTTGCTGTCGGTCCATTCGCCCTCGGGAACGCTGGCGCTCACCCATCGCCCATTCATAAATTTCAACTCGCGGTCGTCTGGCTTGGCATCGTGCGGCTGCGGCGCTGGCGCGTGGTCGGATGCGTTGCGTGGTGGGCAGGTGTCGTCGTTGCAATTGCGCAGCACCCACTCGGAAGTGCACGCGTTCGCGCAGCGCAATTCCTTTGAACACCTTTAACACTGCTTTCTCATCCCATTGCGGGTTGCCGGCTTCTTGCCCCAGCGCGTTGTTTCACGCGAAATCGTGATCGTCCCAAGTCAACGCCAGCATGCGAGTGCGTTGCGCTTTCATCAGTTCGCGAAACGACGCCACCTGCCACTGCACGGCGTGGCCGTCGTGCAACTCTGCCTTGATTCCACACTGGCTGCTACGCAGTGGTCACGGCATTCATGCACTACACAAAAGCGACGGTGAAAGTCATGGTGGAGAGGCTCCTTTGAGTAGGACAAACAGGCTCAGAGATTGGCAAACCCAGCCCTGCTTCGCCAGCCGTCGAAGTCGTCAGTTCGGTTGATGCCACTTTGGACGGAAGGGCGCTGCGGGGCGAATTTCATTGAGGCATCAAATTCGATAGCATTTAGTCTTAACTAAGGAGCGTGTCATGTTCAGTACCAAGCACTTCTTTTCGGGCGCGCATGCGCTCTTGGCCGCGACGTTTTTGATCGCTGCGCCGGCCAGCTTCGCAGCCGACAGCTCGGGCAGCAACAGCAGTGCTCAGACTGCGGCACCCGATGTGCTGGTCACAGCACGTCAGCAAATTTCCGCCAGGTTATGGCCGCAGGCCATCGCTGAACTCAAGAAGGTCAACGACACGTCCAGCGCCGATTGGAACAATCTGATGGGCTACAGCATGCGCAAAGCGTCGCCGCCCGATCTGGCGGCATCGGAAAAGTTCTACAACGAAGCGTTGCGCATCGACCCCAAACACAAGGGCGCGCTGGAGTATTCCGGCGAGCTGTATTTGATGAAGGGCGATTTGCCGACCGCCGAAAAGCGCCTCGCTGCCTTGAGCAAGGCATGCACTTTTGGCTGCGATGAGTACACCGACTTGAAGAAGGCCGTGGAGCGCTACAAAGCCAATGGCAACAAGGTAGTGAGCAGCACGTACTGACACTACGGGCGGTGGCAGCGGGAGAAACGTCGGTCTGTCCCGCCTTACCTCCCCGCATTGCCCGCGCACGAGGTCTCTGGCACTGAACTCCTGCTACTTGTGGGAGCGCTGGCATGAGGCTGATGCGAGGATTTCCTTGGACGTCTGAGCAGGCTGACATGCTCAAGGAGTAAAGCCATGCGCGCCGTCAAGACCGAGCCGACGTGGGCAGGAACTTGCCTCAAGGCATGGACGACCGCTTGAATCGGCGCTCCGTCATTTAGGCAACATGGGGCTGCACACCTACACTCTGCGCATGCCTCGCGTCTCCTTCAAAGAACAAGTTTTATTGGCCCGTGAAGAGGCCATCGTCTCATCGGTGAACCGTCTGCTGGCCGAAAAAGGTTTCGACGTGATGACGGTGGACGAAGTGGCGGCCGATGTGGGCATTGCCAAGGCCAGCCTGTACAAGCACTTCACATCGAAAGAAGCCTTGGCCGCCGCCGCGATGGTGCGCGTGTTGGACCGGACTTTGGCTTTTGTGGCCACGCTGAAAACGCTGGAGCCGCTGCCCGCCGTCAACCAGTTGCGCGCCGTGGCCCGCTGGACCATGCAGGTGCAACTGGCCGGTGAAATGCCGTCGTTGCCTTCACAAAACTCCAGCTTGCGGGCTGCTTTGAGCAGCCACAAGGAGTATTTGGCGCGGTTGATGGAGGTCAGCGACAAGCTCGGTGCATGGATCACCGCAGCCCAAGAAGAAGGTCACATCAACCCCAAACTGCCGCCCGAATTGGTGCTGTACACCTTGTTTGCTCGCGCCTGCGACCCAGTGCTGAGCTTGTTGAAGGCCAGCGGCAACTACAGCCATGAGCAGATCATCGAGCTGCTGCTGGGCACTTGCTTTGATGGGCTGCGCGGGCGCTGACGTTTCGTCAGTGCTTTCTTCGAGGACGAGTCAGCCGACTTCGACCGTGAACAGCGGGTCGTAACCCTTGGCTTCGCCCTTGCGCACATGACCCCGGGCGTTGCACACCACATGCGTTGAACCCGCGGCGTGTTCAACGCGGTAGTTCTGGCGGCAATGCAAATGACCGTGTATCCACACATCGGCAAGCGGCAGCAGCGCGTCGTCGGCGTTGCAAAAGCTGGCGGTGCCGGGCTGATTGCCGTAGCGCGGATCGGCGCTTCTTAGGCTGGGCGCAAAGTGAGTGATCGCTACGGTGCAGTCCCAATCGCATTGAGGCTGCGCCAGCTCGGCCGCGAGCCAGGCTTTGCACGCCAGCGCTTCGACGCGAACCGATGCGGCATCAAAAGTCACGCCATGGTGGGTCGAGCGCTGCACGTTCATGAAATAAGTGGCGGCTCGCATGGCGCGGTCGCGCTGTTTTTCGCCGAATAAATCAAAGTCGCACCAGCGCGTGGTGGCCACAAAACGAATGCGACGGCCTTGCTTGTCGGTGATGACCGTGCTCTGACGCTCCAGCATCGTGAAGCCCAAGCGCGCAGCACGTTCGCGCAAATCGGGCCAGGCGCGCGTCAACTCGCGGCCATCAAACTCGTGGTTGCCTGCGATTAACAGAACTGGCACAGGCCAGCCTTTGAACTTGTCGAAGCCCGCCCACGTGGCGTCGATGTCGCCCGCCAGCACCAGCAGTTCGGCGTCTGGGGCGGGTTCAGGATCAAACGGCTCGGTCTCCATGTGGAGATCAGATAAAAGCTGCAGTCGCATCAAGAAT
This sequence comes from Burkholderiales bacterium, assembly GCA_031427655.1. Classification (GTDB taxonomy): domain Bacteria; phylum Pseudomonadota; class Gammaproteobacteria; order Burkholderiales; family Burkholderiaceae_C; genus JANYJJ01. The sequence goes on along the minus strand of JANPNT010000554.1, from coordinate 2,070 downwards.
CAATCAAGTCACAAGCGCGGACGGGTTTCCCGGCCAGCTGCTTGGCTTCCCCTCGGGGGGCAGTGAAAGAAGTGAGCGTGGGGGCCGACATCAAGCACCGTGACAGGTCTTGAATTTTTTGCCACTGCCGCAGGGGCATGCTTGGTTGCGCCCGACCTTGGGCACGTCGCGGACAACGGTTTCAACGCGGTAGCGTGATTCGCGGGTCAGGTCAGACAGGTCGGCCACGGTGACCACCAAATCTTCAATCGCGGCCTCCAAGTCGGCCAGTGGGTGCTCGAGATCGAGGGTGGCGATCAGTGCGCAGTCTTCATCGTTCTCGGGCGGCAGGTGGCGGTAAAGGCGGGCCAGGGCCAGAGTCACGGAGTCGTCGGCCATTTCTTCCAGGTCGGGAAAGCACGTGCTGGCGTGATGAAAACCCGCCACCCACGGCATCAAGGCTTGGGAAATGTCGGACAGCCCAGCCAAGGGATCGACCTCTCCTTCGGGCGGTAGCACCCGAGGATGTTCTTCGTCAAATTCCAGAATCAGCGGGTTGAACCAGCCGTCCTCGACCATGGCGTGGTTCAGCGCCTGGTAGCGCCGCAAGATGAGCGCTTTGGTGCGCGCCAACCAAGCCGGGTCGACGTCGTCGGGCAGCAACTCGCCGTCGAAATCGAAGATGTGCGGCATCCACGTGTCGGGCTCCAACAACAGCGGCTGCACCAGCACGGCGCACAAAAAGCCGTCCAGCATGACGGCGTCGCAGGGCGTGAGCGGCTCGGGCGTGGCGGCCAGCAGGTCGTCCAGTTCGGCGAATTCTTCGTCCGTCAGGTCGAGCAGCGCGGTGGGCTTGGGCGGCGGCGGGAAGGAGGTGGAGGCGGACATGGCGGGCTTTGGTGAATTCAGCGGACTGTGATTGTCGTCTGGCGCTTGCGCGAGAGGACAGAAGCGACAACAGAAATTGAGTCATGCAAAGCAGGCATCACCACGGCGATTTATTTTCATCGAAGAGACTAAGGGAAAACCCTAGACTCTTGTCACAGTGGGTCCAGTTGATCCGTTGCCAGCTTGAAAGAAAAAACCATGTCTGCTTCCTCATTGAATTTCGCTTCGCCCCTGAACGCTTTGAGCCAGGGCTATCAATTCGTCGTGGCGCAATTGGCCTCGCTGATGCGACCGCGCGCTGAAAGCCCTGCTGAAGCTGCCACCCGTTTGCGCCTGTGGTCCAACGGCTACTACATGAATCAGCCCAGCTACGCAGCCGACCTGCACGCTGCGGCCGACCACGCAGATCGCCATTTGGACGGCAAGCACCGAACCGTCTCGGTGGCAACATAAAAAGGCTCCCTCGGGAGCCTTTATCGCTTTTGATCGGCGGACAGGTCAAGCCGCCAAGCGCGCCTCGATGCTGGCCTTCACCGCAGCCAGTTCTGCGGGAAGGTGGTACGCCAACTGCTGAAACAACTCCGCGTGCAAACCCAGCTCGGCTTGCCATTCGGCTTTGTCCATGCGGGTGACGGTGTCGTACTGGGCCTGAGTGAAATCCAAGCCTTTCCAGCTGATGTCGCTGTAGCGCGGGGTCACGCCAAAGAGGTTTTCAACACCTTCGGCTTGGCCCTCAACGCGCTCCAGCATCCACTTGAGCACGCGCATGTTTTCGCCGTAGCCCGGCCAGACAAACTTGCCGTCGTCACCTTTGCGGAACCAGTTGACGCAGTAGATTTTTGGCATCACTGCGCCGCTGGCTTCAATCTTGTGGCCCAGCTTCAGCCAATGATCGAAGTAGTCGCTCATGTTGTAGCCAATGAAGGGCAGCATGGCGAAGGGGTCGCGGCGCACGATGCCTTGTTGCCCCGCAGCGGCGGCGGTGGTCTCAGACCCCATGGTCGCGGCCATGTAGACGCCTTCCACCCAGTTGCGCGCCTCGGTGACCAAAGGCACCGTCGTCGAACGGCGGCCGCCGAAGATGAAGGCCGACAGCGGCACGCCGGCCGGATCGTCCCAGGCATCGTCGATCACCGGATTCTGGATCGCGGCGACCGTGAAGCGGGAATTCGGATGCGCTGCCTTGCGGCCGGTTTCCCTGGC
>JANPNT010000553.1:0-4275 GCA_031427655.1 Burkholderiales bacterium | reverse complement strand
CGCTTGGCGAAGGCGGCGTTTTCGCTCAAGAAGCCGTAGCCCGGGTGCACCGCTTGCGCGCCGGTTTGCCTGCACGCGGCGATGATTTTGTCCATCGACAAATAGGACTCGCGCGAGGGCGCAGCACCGATGTGAACAGCCTCGTCAGCCATGGCCACATGCCGCGCATCGCGGTCGGCGTCGGAGTAAACGGCCACAGTTTTAATGCCCATCTTGCGAGCGGTTTTGATGACGCGGCAGGCGATTTCACCGCGGTTGGCAATCAAGATCTTGGTGAACATGGTGTTATCTCGTGTTGCTGTTCTTAGACCAGCGAAGCGAAGTCCCCATCAAGCAGCTCCCGTGGATCCGGCTTTGCCGTTCCGGTGGGTGGCGCTCCCTCGGGAGGCAGGAGCGAGAGCGACGTGGGGGTTCCATCAAAGCGGAATATTGCCGTGCTTGCGCCACGGGTTTTCAATTTTTTTATCCCGCAACATCACCAACGACCGGCAGATTCGCTTGCGCGTTTCATGCGGCTGGATCACGTCGTCGATGAAGCCGCGCGCACTGGCAATAAAGGGGTTGGCGAACTTGGCTTTGTATTCCGCCTCGCGCGCCGCAATCTTCACCGGGTCGCCCTTCTCCTCGCGGAAGATGATTTCCACCGCGCCCTTCGCACCCATCACCGCAATTTCGGCGTTCGGCCAGGCAAGGTTCACGTCGCCGCGCAGGTGCTTGGAGGCCATCACGTCGTAGGCGCCGCCGTAGGCTTTGCGGGTGATGACGGTGATTTTGGGCACAGTGCATTCGGCGTAGGCGTACAACAATTTTGCGCCGTGTTTGATGATGCCGCCGTACTCTTGGCTGGTGCCGGGCATGAAGCCGGGCACGTCCACAAAGGTCACCACCGGGATGTTGAAGGCATCGCAAAAGCGCACGAAACGCGCGGCCTTGATGCTGCTTTTGATGTCCAGGCAACCGGCCAAGACCATGGGCTGATTGGCCACGATGCCCACCGTGTGGCCTTCCATGCGGCAAAAGCCGATGACGATGTTTTTGGCGTAGTCGGGTTGCAGCTCAAAGAAGTCGCCGTCATCGCTCACTTTGACAATCAGCTCTTTGATGTCGTAGGGCTTGTTGGGGTTGTCGGGCACCAAAGTGTCGAGCGACATGTCGATGCGGTCGGCGCGGTCGTTCGACTTGCGCACTGGCGCTTTTTCGCGGTTGTTCAGCGGCAGGTAGTTGTACAGGCGGCGCAGCATGAGCAGCGCATCGACATCGTTGTCAAACGCCAGGTCGGCCACGCCGCTCAGGGTGGTGTGTGTGTAGTGGCACCACCCAAGGCTTCTGCGGTCACTTCTTCGTGCGTGACGGTCTTCACCACTTCGGGGCCGGTGACGAACATGTAGGAGCTGTCGCGCACCATGAAGATGAAGTCGGTCATGGCCGGTGAGTACACCGCACCGCCCGCACACGGCCCCATGATCATGCTGATTTGCGGCACCACGCCCGATGCCATCACGTTGCGCTGAAACACCTCGGCATAGCCACCGAGCGACGCCACGCCTTCTTGAATGCGCGCGCCGCCGGAGTCGTTCAAGCCGATCACTGGCGCGCCCACTTTCATGGCCTGGTCCATCAGCTTGCAAATTTTCTCGGCATGGGCTTCTGACAGCGCACCGCCGAACACGGTGAAGTCTTGGCTGAACACAAACACCAAGCGGCCGTTGATGGTGCCGTAGCCAATCACCACGCCGTCGCCGGGCGGTCGGTTGTCTTGCATGCCGAAGTCGTGGCAACGGTGCTCGACGAACATGTCCCACTCTTCAAACGTGCCTTCGTCGAGCAGCAGTTCCAGGCGCTCGCGGGCCGTGAGCTTGCCCTTTTTGTGCTGTGCTTCGATGCGCTTGATGCCACCGCCCAAGCGGGCTTCAGCGCGTTTGGCTTCGAGTTGTTCAATGATGTCGTGCATGGTTTTTTGCTCCGGCGGGTTCAAGTGTTTGTCTTCAAGTTCAGCAAAAGTCGGGCGGCGGCTGATGGCGCGATGCGTGAGTGCGTCACGTCGTTCAGCATTTGCGGCAGCGCAGTTTTGACGGCCGGATGGTCGTGAAATTCGGCTTGCAAACGGGCGTGCACCAAGTCCCACATCCAGGCCATGGCTTGTTGTTGACGGCGTGCCGCCAGCTCACCGCTGGCACGTCGCAATTCGTGAAATTGCTTCACGTGCGCGAGGAAAGTGTCCAGGCCTTGGCCTTTGAGCGCGCTCATTTGCATCACTTTCGTGTGCCACTTTTCTTGTGACTTTTCTTGCTCAGCATGAGGGTCACCATGCGGCGTGAAGATGCGCAGCACGCCGGTGATTTGTGCTTCGGCGCGAGTAGCTGCGGCGCTGTCGATGTCAGCCTTGTTGATGACCACCAAATCGGCCAGCTCCATCACACCTTTCTTGATGGCTTGCAGGTCGTCACCGGCGTTGGGAAGTTGCAGCAACACAAACATGTCGGTCATGCTGGCCACGGCGATTTCAGATTGGCCCACGCCGACGGTTTCGACAATCACTACGTCGTAACCCGCAGCTTCGCAAACCAACATCGCTTCGCGCGTTTTTTCGGCCACACCGCCCAGCGTGCCGGACGCCGGGCTGGGGCGGATGTAGGCGGCTTCGTTCACCGACAGCATTTCCATGCGCGTTTTGTCGCCGAGGATGGAGCCGCCCGAGACGCTGGAAGACGGGTCGATGGCGAGCACGGCGACGCGATGGCCTTTTTTTTATCAACGCGAGGCCAAGTGTTTCGATGAAGGTGGATTTACCGACACCCGGCACGCCCGAGATGCCCAGGCGCATGGCCTTGCCGGTCTGGGGGAGGATGGTGTTGAGCAGCGCGTCGGCGCGCGCGCGGTGGTCGGGGCGGGTGGACTCGAGCAGGGTGATGGACTTGGCGAGGGCACGGCGGGAGTTGGACAGGAGCGGAGTTAGGAGGGGGTCCTTCGATGACTCCGGATCGGCGGCGGCCTGACCCCGTTCGGGTTCACTCACCTGACCCCGTTCGGGTTCACTCGGCCCACCCCGTTCGGGCTGAGGTTTGTGTGCGAGAGGGGCGGGTTCACGAAGATTTGAGGAACCGCCGCATGACTTGGCCAATTGCTTCACCCCATCCCAATTCCCCGCAATCAACGCCTCCTGCTTCGCCCTGCCCCACCCCTTGATCTGCCGCTGCGCAGTCAAAGCCTCCAGCCTCGAAGCCGTCTCTTGGCACCACACCATTTCCACAGGCCGACGTGTCTGCGTGTAGCCCTCGATCTCACCCAACTGATGCTTCTCGACGCGCAACTCCAACTCATCGGTGTGGCCCGCGTAGAACGAGCCGTCCGAGCAGCGCAGCAGGTAAACGAAAAACGGCTTCATCTCGTCGCTGTGCGGTCAAGCCGCAATCGATTTGCGTATCTGCTCCAACACATCCTTCGCGCTCGCGCAAATCGGCGTGCCAGGGCCGTAAATTCCTTTCACGCCCGACTCATACAAAAACTCATAGTCTTGGCGCGGAATCACGCCGCCCACGAACACGATGATGTCGTCGGCCCCTTGTTCTTTCAGCGACTCGATGATGGCAGGCACCAAGGTTTTGTGACCCGCCGCCAAGGTGCTGACACCCACCGCATGCACATCGTTTTCGATGGCTTGGCGGGCGCACTCTTCAGCGGTTTGGAACAGCGGGCCCATGTCCACATCAAAACCCAAATCGGCGAAGGCGCTGGCCACGACCTTGGCGCCGCGGTCGTGACCGTCTTGGCCCAGCTTGGCAATCATCACGCGCGGTCTACGGCCCTGCGCTGTCGCGAAATCGACGATTTCGGACTTGAGCTTGTCCCACCCTTCGGCGCTGTCGTAGGCTGCCGCGTACACGCCGGTGACTTTTTGCGTGTCGGCGCGGTGACGGCCCCATACCTTTTCCAGCGCATCACTGACTTCGCCCACCGTGGCGCGCAGGCGCATGGCGCGGATGCTGAGGTCGAGCAAGTTGCCTTCGCCGTTTTCGGCACATGCCGTCAAGGCTTGCAGCGCAGATTGCACCGCAGCAGCGTCGCGCGCGGCACGCACATTTCGCAAACGCGCAACTTGCGTTTCGCGCACGCTGACGTTGTCGATGTCGCGTGTTTCAATCGCGTCTTCTTTGCCCAACTTGTACTTGTTCACACCCACAATCACATCGCGGCCAGAATCAATGCGGGCTTGTTTTTCAGCCGCGCTGGCTTCGATTTTCAGCTTGGCCCAACCGCTGTCTACCGCTTTCACCA
>JANPNT010000552.1:0-1558 GCA_031427655.1 Burkholderiales bacterium | reverse complement strand
CTAGAACGCCCAAGACAAACGGGATGGTGGAACGCTTCAACGGTCGTATCAGCGATGTTCTGAACACCCACCGCTTCAACTCATCGCTGGACTTGGCGCAAACGCTGCTGCGCTACTCAACGCTGTACAACCATCACTTGCCGCAATCGGCGCTGAAAAGTAAGACACCAATTCAAGCTATGAAAGACTGGCACTTCTCAAACCCCGAACTGTTCCATCGACGTCCTTATGATCGTCCGGAATGCCACATGTAGCACTTCGCGTAAGTCAGCCTTATTTGCAAATAAATCGCGATGTTGCAAGGCATCTTCAAACCAATCGTCCCGCATGTCTTGATGCAAGTGCTGCAGCACCACCTCCACGTCGATGGGAAAGGCAAGGATTTCAATGCGCTTGTCTTCGCTTTTCGGTGGCATAAGCTCTCCTAAACCTAACAGGCCAGCAGGCCTCGAAGCCCGCGATTTCCTCGTACGGGAACAAGAGTCGGGTCTAAGGTTCAAAGTCCCGGCAACGTCCCCATCTTGCTACGCCTGAGACTCCTTCGGTCAAGCACTGCAAATCTCCAGACCCGAATTTTCGAGATCCCCAGGCACAACTCTGAATCCGTTCAGCGGCAAGGCGCGAGGGGCCAACGACCGATTTGGCGTACTCGCGTATGCGGGCGTTGGCGCCTTGCGCCTTGCTGCTCGCGCCGTGGTGGTAAGTGACAGTTCAAAGGCAACGAAAAAGGGGACGCAGCCCTTATCAAGGTGCAGCCAATTTGATCAGAACAAGCAGTTCCATCCAACCGGCAACGCCGTTCAAGCCGATGCCAGCAGCACCGGCTTCAAGCCACCGTCACCTTTATTTTCTCAAGCGCGGCACTGGCTTTTCCCTCGGCAATCTTCGCCGCCCACAACTGCGGCCCGGTGTTGTGAACTGACACGCCCTCAGAGTCCACCGCCACCGTCACTGGCATGTCGGCAATCTCAAATTCATAAATGGCTTCCATGCCCAAATCGGCAAAGCCCACCACCTCAGCGTGGCGTATCGCTTTGGACACCAAGTACGCCGCACCGCCCACCGCCATCAAATAAGCGCTCTTGTGTTTCTTGATGGCTTCGATGCCGGCGGGGCCGCGCTCGGCCTTGCCGATCATGCCAATGAGGCCGGTTTGCGCCAGCATCATCTCGGTGAATTTGTCCATGCGGGTGGCGGTGGTGGGGCCGGCGGGGCCGACAACCTCGTCGCGCACCGGGTCAACAGGGCCGACGTAATAGATCACGCGGTTGGTGAAATCCACCGGCAGTTTTTCACCACCGCCTTGAGCCTGAGCCTCCAACATGTCTTGAATGCGTTTGTGCGCGGCGTCGCGCCCGGTCAGCATCTTGCCGCTGAGCAGCAGCGTGTCGCCGGGCTTCCAGCTGGCCACCTGCTCGCGCGTGAGCGCATCGAGGTTGACGCTGCGCGACTTGTCGTAGTCCGGCGCCCACTTCACGTCGGGCCACAGACTCAGGCTCGGTGGGTCCATGTAGGCCGGGCCCGAGCCGTCGAGTGTGACGTGCGCATGCCGCGTGGC
>JANPNT010000551.1:0-5369 GCA_031427655.1 Burkholderiales bacterium | reverse complement strand
TGACCAGGACATCGCCTTCGGGCAGTTGCGCTTCATCGACTTCGCGCACATCTGCGGTGAAACCAGTGTCAGACTTTTCCAAGAGCAAGGCGTTGAACATGGTGTGGCGCTCCAAAAATATGGCGGTTGAATGCAGTCTTTGATTGTCGCGTCGCAACTGTCAAGAAACTGACCCGGCGGCGTGCAGGGGCTTGCTCCGCTACCATCGAAACTCCTGCAAGCAACACGCTCCTCGCGAGCCTGAATGCCATGAGTAAAGCGCTGTTCGACTACCCACTGCAAAACGAAAAAGGTGCCACCCGCACCGCCCACGCCTGGGCCAAAGTGCCCGAGCCTTTGAGCCCGCAAGGCCGCGTTGAGTGGAAAGCCAAAGCAAAAGCCCTGCTCAAGCAACACAAGGCCGTTTTGGTGGCTCATTACTACGTTGACGGCGACCTGCAAGACCTGGCGTTGGAAACCGGCGGCTGCGTGGCAGACTCGCTCGAGATGGCCCGCTTTGGCCGCGATCACGCCAGCCAAACCTTGGTGGTGGCCGGTGTGCGCTTCATGGGCGAGACCGCCAAAATTTTGAGCCCCGAAAAACGCGTGCTCATGCCCGATTTAGAGGCCACTTGTTCACTCGATCTGGGTTGTCCGCCCGACGACTTCGCCAAGTTTTGCGACGCCCATCCCGACCGCGAAGTGGTCGTCTATGCCAACACCAGCGCCGCCGTCAAGGCACGCGCCGATTGGATGGTGACCAGCTCGTGCGCCTTGGCCTTCGTCGGCCACCTGCACGCCCAAGGCAAAAAAATTCTGTGGGCCCCTGATCGACATTTGGGCCGCTACATCCAAGAGCAAACCGGTGCCGACATGTTGATGTGGAACGGTGCCTGCATCGTCCACGATGAGTTCAAAGGCTTGGAGCTGGGCTTGCTGCGCGCTGAGTACCCGGGCGCAAAAGTGCTGGTTCACCCCGAGAGCCCAAAGAGCGTGGTGGCGTTGGCCGACGTGGTGGGCTCCACCACCGCTTTGCTGAATGCCGTCACTAAATTGGACGCGCAAACCTTCATCGTCGCCACCGACAACGGCCTGCTTCACCGCATGCGCCAAATGGCCCCGAACAAAACCTTCCTGGAAGCGCCCACATCAGGCAACAGCGCCACTTGCAAAAGCTGCGCGCACTGCCCTTGGATGGCCATGAACGCCCTGCAAGGCGTGGTGGCTTGCTTGGAAAAAGGAAGCGGCGAAGTCTTTGTGGACGAGCCCGTACGCACCCAAGCGCTGGGTTGCATCGACCGCATGTTGAGCTTTGTAGCGAAGCACGGCGCTGCCAAACCATCGGGCTTGGTGCCCAACCTCGGCGCGGCTTGATTTCGACGCCCTCCTTCTGACGGAAGGGTTGGGGAAGAGGTGTAGTCGCCGAAGACTCACCGTCTCACTTCGCAGTTTTCACCCCTCCCCAACGCCCCCAACGCTCCCAACCTTCTCCGTCGAGGCCCGGTCCAAAACTACAAAAGCGCAGGCGCGGGCGCGGCAAGCGAAGAACCAAGGCAAAAGCAAAACCTCAATCCACCAAAAACAACCCCACCAGGTCATTCAAAAAATCAAATCCCCGCTCAGTGGGCTTCATCCAAGCAAAATCCCGCTCAACCCAACCCTTGCTTTCAGCCAACGCCAGCGAAGCCTGAACAGAACTCAAAGGCAACCCGGTCCGCTCAGCAAACCGAGCTAACTCAAACCCGTCACGCAAACGCAAAGAGTTCAGCATGAACTCAAATGGCAACTCCGCCCGCGACACCTCCAGATCACTCGAAACCGCAAATCCCGCCATCGCCTGCGCCATATAGCGCGCCGGTTCGCGGTAACGCGTTTGCCGAATCACGCGGTGGGGAAAGCTGAGTTTGCTGTGCGCTCCCGCACCAATGCCGAGGTAGTCACCAAACTGCCAATAGTTCAAGTTGTGCGCGCAGCGATGGCCCACTTGAGCAAAAGCCGACACTTCGTAGCGCGCCAATCCAGTGGCTTCGGTTTGAGCGGCAATCACGTCCAACATATCGAACGCCAAATCATCATCAGGCAGCGCCAAAGCGCCTGTGGGCGGATGCACGGCGAAGTAAGTGTTGGGCTCCACCGTGAGGTGATAGATCGACAAATGCGGGGCTTTGAAACTCAATGCTTGGCTCAAATCGTCCTGCAACTCGGCGAGTGTTTGGCCGGGCAAGGCGTACATCAAATCGATGTTGAACGTATCAAAAGCGGCGCGCGCTTCTGTGACCGCAGCGCGGGCCTGAGCGGCGTCGTGCACGCGGCCCAGCGCTTCCAATTTGGCGTCGTTGAAACTTTGCACGCCGATGGACAAACGCGTGACGCCTGCTTGACGATAGCCGTGATAGCGGTCGGTCTCGAAGGTGCCTGGGTTGGCTTCCATGGTGATTTCACAACCGGGCTCGAGCGGCAAACGGGCGCGAATGTCGGCGATCAGTTGCCCGATGCTGGCCGGTGAAAACAAGCTGGGCGTGCCGCCGCCAATGAAGATGGTGTGAATGCGACGACCCCAAATGAAAGGCAGCGCCGCTTCCAAGTCCGCCATCAAAGCGGCCAAGTAGGCGGCTTGCGGAACGTCACCGCGTTGCTCTTGCGGGTTCAAAGCGTGCGAATTGAAGTCGCAGTAAGGGCACTTTTTCAAACACCAAGGCAAGTGCACGTACAGCGACATCGGCGGCAGTGTTTCCAAACGCAAGGTGCCAGGGCGCAGGTAGCGGGCTAGAACGTCGTCTGGTGCTTTTCCAGCAGCGACGGCCTCAGCAATAGGAATGCTGCTAGCCAAGACGCCACACCTCGCGCATCTGCGCCAGCATGTTCGCGGCGGCGATGGCTCGGTGACTGTATTGGTTTTTCAAATCGACGTTCAATTCCGCCACGCTGCAATTGAACGCGGGGATGAACAGCAGTGGGTCGTAGCCAAAGCCATGCTCGCCTTGCGCTGCGTTCAACAACTGGCCATGCCAGCGCCCCATGGCTACAAGCGGCTCAGGGTCGTCGGCGGATCGAACGGCCACCAGCGCACTGACGAAACGCGCGCTTCGCTCGCTGATCCACTGCATTTTTTCCAACAACACTCGGTTGTTGTCAGCATCGGTTTTAGGCTGACCAAACAACATTGCGTAACGAGCCGACAGCACGCCGGGCGCGCCGTTCAAGGCGTCAACACACAAGCCGGAATCGTCCGCAATGGCCGCGCTGCCAGCGTGCTGTGCCGCATGGCGCGCTTTGGCCAGCGCGTTTTCTACAAAGCTCAGGTGCGGCTCGTCGGTTTCGTCAATTCCCAGCGCCGCTTGATTCACCATGTCCAGCGCCAGCGGCGCGAACAGCGCTTGGAGCTCGATCAGCTTCTTTGCGTTGTTGGACGCCAGCACCAGTCTCATGGCGCGTTATTCACGCCGCCAAGGCGCGCTTTTGGGCCTGCACCAAGTCGCGGATGCCTTTATCGGCCAAGCCCAACAGCAAGCCCATTTCGTCGCGCGAGAAGGCCGCGCCTTCGGCCGTGCCCTGCACTTCGACAAAGCCGCCGCTGCCCGTCATGACCACGTTCATGTCAGTGTCGCAGCCCGCGTCTTCCACGTACTCCAAATCGAGCAATGGAGTGCCTTTCACGATGCCCACCGACACCGCCGCCAGGGCGTCGCGCATCGGCGACTTCGTCAATTTGCCCTGCGCAATCAACCACGTCACGGCGTCGTGCGCGGCCACGTAGGCACCGGTGATGGCAGCGGTGCGCGTGCCGCCGTCGGCTTGCAGAACATCGCAGTCGAGCGAAATCGTGCGTTCGCCCAGCGCCTTCAAATCAAACACGCAGCGCAGCGATCGCCCGATCAGCCGTTGAATCTCTTGCGTGCGACCGCTTTGTTTGCCCCGTGCGGCCTCGCGATCGCTGCGCGTGTGGGTGGCGCGCGGCAGCATGCCGTACTCGGCCGTGACCCAGCCTTCGCCGCTTCCGCGCTTGTGTGGAGGCACCTTTTCCTCAACCGAAGCGGTGCACAACACTTGCGTGTCGCCAAAGCACATCAGCACCGAGCCCTCGGCGTAACGGGTGAAGTGGCGGGTGATGGTGATGGGTCGCAGGGCGTCCGCGGCGCGAGCTTGGCTTCTGACAAAAGTCATCTAAACGCTTTCGAAATTTTCGGATTCAAGATTTTCTCAAGGACGAGCGCTTGATCGCTTCGTTGATTTCTTTGATGGAGCGCTCAATCTCAGCCTCATCCATTTCATCCGGCGCGTCGTTGCCGCGCACACTGGCCTGAATGGTGGAGGCAAAAACCTCTTCGCCCAGGCTGTTGGTGGCCACGCTGGCCTGCACGGCTTCGCGGTCCTCGGCGGCTTCCCATTCCACCGCCAGAACCGACACGTTGTCGCACTTTGCACCGCCATTGCGCAGCGCTTGCTCCACCATTTCTGGAACCGCGTCGGCAATGGTTTTTTTGGCCAGCAAGTCAACAATCACGGCATCGGTGACCGTGCCCCAAAGGCCATCGGAACAAAGCAGCAATTTGTCTCCCGACTGCAGGCGTATGGGACCCACGGTGTCAATGACCGGCTTGCCCGGACTGCCCAAACAGGTGAACAGCACGTTGCGGTTGAACTTGCTATTCAAGGGCACGACCTGGTTCAAGGTTTGATGCAACTCAGAGTAAGAGTGATCGCGCGTGCGCGACACCATTTTGTCACCGCGCACCAAATACAAACGCGAGTCGCCGCAGTGCGCCCAGTAAGCAAAGCTGCCCTGCAGCAAGCACGCCACGATGGTGGTGCGCGGTGTATCGATCAGCGCTTTTTGGGTGGCGTAACGCAACAGTTGATGGTGGCCCGCCATGATGGCCTCTTGCAAAAATTTCAGCGGGTCGGGAAGCGTCGGTTTGGAGTCTCGCTGGAACAGTGCCGCAATGGTTTGCAGCGCCAGTTGCGACGCCACTTCGCCCTCGGGATGGCCGCCCATGCCGTCGGCCAAAGCAAACAATCCCGAATCGCGGGTGTAGCAATAACCAATGCGGTCTTCGTTTTTTTCGCGGCCGCCCTTGCGGCTGACTTGATAAACAGTGAAGCGCATCGTCAGTCTTTCGGGTTTCAGGCTCTCAGGCTTTGGCCGTCAAGTTCTCGAGCTGCAATTTCAAGCGCTCACTGAAACTGAGCTTGGTGTAGCGGCGCTCGGTTTCGCGCGCCAATTCTTTTTGCAGGGCGAACACGCTTTGCGGTCGTGACAAAGGGTCGAGCGACATGCACCACTCGGTCACTTCAATGAGGTTGTCGGAGTACACATTGCGCAGGCGCGACAAGCTCAGCGACAAACGGTCTTTCTCGATGCGCTGCGGTGAATCGTTGGGCGGATAGCC
>JANPNT010000550.1:0-2310 GCA_031427655.1 Burkholderiales bacterium | reverse complement strand
GGAAATTTCTTTCGCATATTTTTCGATCTCCTTTCTGTGCATGTATCGCGCGCTGATCGGCCGCAAAGTCACACCGCTTTCAATTTTCCGCGGTGTGAACACGACGAGTGCATACCGACCACGTCGCGAATAGCTATTGTTGGCGCAGTGTTCATTTATAGGCCCTCGCGGATTTTGACGATGCGCGACATAAACGGCTCGTCTTTGAGGTGGAAAAAACCAGGCAGCCGCATGACGCGACCCAAGTGACAGACGTTGTGGTCCCCATCAAACTTGTCGGCCAGGGCGTGCATGCGGTCAGCGTATTGCGCCAGCGGTGCCTCACCTGTCAGCCAGTAGCCGTGGAATTTACCGGGGCTGCTTTCGACGATGATGTCCGCGGGATGAGCCGAGCCAAAAAGCAGCTCAGTTGATCCGTGATCCTGGTCGACAAAATACGACCGGATGCGGGTTACATCTATATTACTGCGACCTGTGCCTGCGTTGATCTGTACCCAAACGGCGTAGCCGCTTTGATTCAACTTCACCAATTGATCGCCTACCTCCGAAAGAGTGCCGAATAACGCCTTGGCAGAGGCCTTGCGGCCCATCGGTTTGGGCTCCTCCGCAAGCTGGAACCAGAAGGTGCCACCCTGTTCCAGAAAATCCAGGAAGCGCTGGGCCTCGTTCAGATCGGGCTTAATTAACGATCCCATTTTTCATGCCCTCCAGAGTTTTGGGTGACGTGCACCTCTGTTTTTGGCACGGTCAGTGCGGCGGTGAGATTGATTTCAAGTTGCGACTGGCTGGCGGGCTCGTAGGTGAAATACGTGTCGCCACCGAACTGACGACGGATGCATCCGACTTTTCGGTTCAAGGTTTTGGCTTCCTTGATTAAGTCTCGGATGTCGTCAGGCAGTTCACCGAGGTCTTTGAGTGCGATGTCAAGGAGCACTTTTATGCCGGCCGAGTGTGGGCCGGTGGGGTGGTGCAGCAAGATGATCATTGCGACACTCCCAACAAACGCCGGATGTCCGCAACGGCCCAAGCCAAACGACCGCAAACACGGATTGGCCGCAAAGGCCCGTCTTCGTGACAAGCCCACCCTCTCGCTGTCTGCTCCTTGCGGCCCAAGTGGTAACACAGCACCTTAGTGGAGACGTGTGTTCGGGTTTCTTTGTCGAGGGGGATGAAGTCGTCGGGGCGACTGGTCGGCGGGGCTACGCCTTGTTCAGTTTCTACCGCGCCGTGTTCATTGCGCGGCAACAGCGTCTTGTGTTTTTCCATGTTTACTCCAAAACATCGCACGAACGGCCATGTGTGGAGCAATTAGAAAATTGATTGAAATCGAGGGAGCCTACGGGAATCAACACTGGCAGAGATGCATTGGGAGAGCGGGAAATGGAGCGGGAGAAAACGGGACAAATGCGGGAGTGCACTACCTCCTTTGTCCGAGACCCGCGCCAAAGCCGGCAGTCTTTGCTGAACGTTCGGCCTCGAAAGCCTCCTGCAAATCGGCGCGGACAGTCTTCTGACTGCATCGCGCGGCGCCACTGTCAATTTCACTTTTTACAAGTTTGACAATTCCGGTAATCCGGTATCTGGCTTGCACGTACTTCACATCACCACCGAGCTCTCGAAGGCGTGCAAGTCGGCGTTCGGATTCTGGAATATGCGGTGCCGCTGGCATGGAAGCGCCTTGCGACGGCGAATTATGTATGGGCGAGCCCAATGCATCTGCGAGATCGACATTTCCCCGCCCGCGCAACCATGGTCCCAGACTGGCTACTGAGACCTCGGTGGAGCTGTTGGGTAACTGACCCGCGACGGGGTAGGCTGAGATTTCACCGACCAATGCCGCAGATATGAGTCGTTGCGTGTCATCTGAAAAATCCAACGCATCACCGTTGCGATCTGTGACGTCGCCCATGGCGCGTGGATCGACGCCATTCATCATTGCCGCGACATACCAAATTTTCAATGTCGGAAATGTTCTCCAATGCTCGAAATTTGGTGAGGAGTACGTCATTAATTTCTTTGTTTTGGCACTTGCAGTTCGCGGGTCTAGCTTGGGCAAAAACGATTCAGGCAGCTTCCAACTCCGGCACAGCCACTCGCTTGACCACGATCTTCTGGACCGGCGATGTGCTGCACATCTATGCCCTGCTCGGGCTGCTGCTGGTCTTCGGCTTGCGCCGCGCGAGCGCACGAACGATCGTGGTGCTGATCGTGCTGTGCCTGCTCTACCCGGTGGTCTCGGGCAGCCTGCGCCTGCTGCTGACCACGCCCGAGGTCACGGCGATGCTGGTCAGCCAGGCGCAGGCCTTCGAG
>JANPNT010000549.1:0-2482 GCA_031427655.1 Burkholderiales bacterium | reverse complement strand
CACCCCGCGCCTGGGCAGCGAAGTGGCAGTTGACTTCATCGAGGCCGACATCGACCGTCCGGTCATCGTGGGCCAGCTCTACAACGGGGCCGACACACCGCCCTTCAGCGCAGGCGAAGACTCCGGCATCAACCTCCCCGGCGTCATCAGCGGCATTCATACCCAAACGAATACGCACAGCCTGGATGGTGATGGCCCTGACGCAAGCAGCGTCAGTCAGTTCAACCAATGGGCCATCGACGACGCCAGCGGTCAGATGCGCATGCGCCTGATGGCCGGCTACACCGCCGCAGAAATCGGCCTGGGCCACTTGATCCAGCAAAGCGCAACTTCGGCGCAACGCGGTGCGTGGCGCGGTTCGGGATTTGAAGCAACAACGCAGGGCTGGGCCAGCGTGCGCGCGGCCAAAGGTTTGCTCATCAGCACCGCCACGCGCTTGGGTGGTTCCAGCAGCTACGGCTCGGCCCAGTCCACCCAAATGGACGCTCAAGAAGCCCTGGCCCAACTGCGCGGCGCAACCGACCTGGGCCAACGCCTCAGCGAAGCCGCCACATCGGCCACCGCCCAGCCGCTGAGCGCGTTTGAGCCCAACCAATCGGTCGCCAAACTCATCGACCAAATCGACCCCAAGAAAGACGCCAAGCACCCAGGCTCAGTGAACGGGCAAGAGGCCAAGAAAGCAGCACCCGGAAGTCGCACCGCAACTGATCCCGTAGAAGCCTTCACCAGCCCGGTGATCGCACTCGACACCCCCAGCACTGCCGTGTGGGCCACCGAAGCAGGCATGGCCAGCTTCGCAGGCCAAGACAGCAGCATCGCCGTGCAAGGCGACACCCATCAAACCGCTGCCCACACCTGGGCCAGCGTCAGCGGCAAGACCACCAGTTGGTACGTTCACGAAGGCGGAGTCAAAGCGTTTGCTGCCAATGGGGCCGTGTCACTGCGAGCCCACACCGACGCCCTGCAAATCTGGGCCGACAAAGAAGTCACCGTGATCTCGGTGAACGACGAGATCCGGATCAGCGCGCAAAGCAAGATCGAGCTCATCGCCGGGCAAAGCGCTATCACGCTGCAAGGCAGCAACATCGAGTTCAAGACGCCCGGGGCCTTCACGGTCAAGGGCAGCTCGCACGCGTTTCTGGGGGGCGGGGGGAGTGTTGCTGAGTTGCCGTTTCTTCCTCAAGGTGCGCAAAAACTGCCAAATTGGATAGAAATCAACCACCGTGATGCAGATTCGGCCGCGATGGCGGGTCAGGCTTACAAGATCTTTTTTGACGGCGGCGTTGTGATCGCAGGCAAGCTAAATGAAAAAGGCCACGCTCGCCATGACAACGTGCCTGCGAATGCGGTGAGGGTGGAATACGAGGCGCGCAAGGCGTTAAAAGACAAGCCGTGGGATCCGCTTGACGATTTGGTGGCTGCGGCAAAAAGCAAATTGAACTGAGGCAGCACGATGTGGCAGGAACTCGAAAACGGGCTGGCGTGGTTCACGGCTGCGCCGACTCGGTGGGTGTCGAGCGCGAAGCAAGACATGTCGGCAGCAGCCGAGTGGATTTGGGTGGTCTTGCAAGGTGACTTCGCCGATGAGCAGAACACTGCCCAGACGATCACAGGAACAGTGATCTCCATGATCCCCTTCGTCGATCAACTTTGCGACGTGCGTGACGTGGTTGCCAACTGCAGGAAGATCAACCAAGACACGTCAAACAAATGGGCTTGGGTGGCGCTGGTACTCACGTTGATTGGCCTGTTCCCGACGCTCGGATCACTGGCCAAAAGGCTGTTTCAAAATTCTGTTCGCTTATGGCCGAAAGAGTGCAATTAAGGGATCAAAAGCCGCGCTCGACAGCGATTTCTGGAAAGCCAGCAAACCCTTTGTTGAGGCTGGCATTCACAAGTTGAATGAATTCTTAGCACGTCCCGAAGTGGGCAAAGCCTTGAAAGCCTTGAAGTGGGACAACCCGTACAAAGAGCTGGCCAAGTTGGCCCGCAAGCTGGCCGGCGAAATCAATATCAGCGCAATGCTGAAAGCCATGGACGAGGCCATCGGGGTCTTGAAGAAGCTGACCGATCTCATCGGTCGCTGGGGCAACGCAGCCATGAAAACGAAAGTCGGCGAGCTGCTGGCCATGGTCAAGCGCATCCGAGAGCAAGCGAATCACAAACTTGCCGAGGTGTTGGCACCTGTCCAACACTGGGTCAACAAGTTGGCGCGTCGGTTAGAGATCGAGGCCGACATGAACTATCGGGCCTACACAAACACCATCAATCCACATGCGTTTACGCGGCCTCCGCAAACGGCGGAGTTGGAGGCGATGAAGGCGCAGAAGCCAGCTTGGGTGGATGTGGGGATGCCGAAGAAGTACCCTGGAATCGAGGTGGCTCCCACCGTGCCAGGTTGGCCAGATATCAGCGCTAAGTCTCCGAAACCACTAAGAAGCGCATTCGATACGTTTCACACAGTCACCCACGTCGAATACGC
>JANPNT010000548.1:0-4388 GCA_031427655.1 Burkholderiales bacterium | reverse complement strand
CCAACGCCGGGCCGCCGGGCGCTTCCATCATGGCCGCGGCCACATCGCACGAGGCAATGATGGCGTACTGTGGGCTGGTGCTGGAGTGCATCAGGTAGGCCTCGTTGAACAAATGTCGGTCCAACTTGCGCTCGCGTGCGTCTTGCACCAGCACCTGCGACGCCTGGCTGATACCGGCCAGCAACTTGTGCGTTGACTGCGTGGCAAACACCAATTGATCTTTCGGGCGCGGACGCTTTTTGCCCATGGCGTGGAAGGTGCCGTAAAACTTGTGGAAGGCCGCGTGAGGCAACCACGCTTCGTCAAAGTGCAGCGTGTCCACATAGCCGTCGAGCGCTTGCTTGACGCTTTCGGTGTTGTACAAAACACCGTCGTAGGTGCTCTGCGTCAAGGTCATGATGCGCGGCTTGACCTTCTTCGGATCTACGCCCTTCAAAAGCGGGTTGGCCTCTATTTTTTTGCGTATCGTGTCTGGCGAAAACTCGCACAGTGCGATAGGACCAATGATGCCGTAGTGATTGCGCGTGGGTCGCAAAAACACCGGTACTGCGCCGGTCATGATGATGGCGTGAAGGATGGACTTGTGGCAGTTGCGGTCGACCACGACCACATCACCTGGAGCCACCGCGTGGTGCCACACCATTTTGTTGGAAGTGCTGGTGCCGTTGGTCACGAAGAAGCAGTGATCGGCGTTGAAGATGCGCGCGGCGTTTCGCTCGCTGGCCGCAATCGGCCCGGTGTGGTCGAGCAATTGACCGAGTTCTTCCACCGAATTGCACACGTCGGCACGCAGCATGTTTTCGCCAAAAAACTGGTGAAACATTTGCCCCACGGGACTCTTCAAAAATGCCACGCCACCGCTGTGGCCAGGGCAGTGCCATGAGTAGGAGCCGTCTTGCGCGTAGTCCATGAGCGCTTTGAAGAACGGCGGTGCCAAAGAATCGAGGTAGCTTTTGGCCTCGCGAATGATGTGGCGCGCCACGAATTCCGGTGTGTCCTCAAACATGTGAATGAAGCCGTGCAGCTCGCGCAGCACGTCGTTTGGAATGTGCTGCGAGGTGCGCGTTTCACCGTAGATGTAGATGGGAATTTCAGCGTTCTTAAAACGAATTTCGGTGATGAACTTGCGCAGGTTCAACACCGCCGGGTCAAGCTCCGGGCCGGGCGTAAATTCTTCGTCGTCGATCGACAAAATAAAGGCGCTGGCGCGGCTTTGCTGCTGCGCAAACTGGCTGAGGTCGCCGTAGCTGGTGGCGCCGAGCACTTCAAAGCCTTCTTTGACGATGGCGTCGGCCAAGGCGCGTATGCCCAAACCGGAGGTGTTTTCCGAGCGAAAGTCTTCGTCGATGATGACGATCGGAAAGCGAAAGCGCAGCATGGCAATCCTTGCAAGAACGGAGGGGTTGGACAACTAAATTTTGAAGAGCGCGAAGTGTAGGGCCGCGCGTATTGTTCGGTTGACAGCGGCCTACACTGAGCTTTACAAATAACGCTCTAGAGGCGGTCATGGATTTTTCAGCGAGCAGCTTGTGGTGGATGGCAGCGGGTGCGGCAGTGGTGGTCGAGCTATTGACCGGTACCTTCTATCTTTTGATGATCGCCTTGGGCTTGGCGGCTGCTGCCTTGTCGGCCCATGCAGGGTGGGCCAGCACGGCGCAAATCATGACTGCGGCCTTCGTGGGCGGGGGTGCTACCGCGCTGTGGCACTTCAAGCGCGCCAGCCACCCGAAGTCGGCACCGGTGCGCGAAAACCGCGACGCCAACCTTGACATTGGCGAGCGCGTGATGGTCGATGCCTGGACAGCAGACGGCACCGCGCGTGTCAACTATCGCGGCTCCGTTTGGACGGCCCGCTTGCAGGCGGGAACCAAGACTCAGCCCGGCGCTCACACGGTGTCGGCCGTTGAAGGTAACTGGCTTGAACTGACCCCTTCGTCGGCGCCGGCGGCATCGCCTTCGAATTCAAACTGAAAGCGCTCCATGGAAATTGCACTCGTCATTGCGGTCATCGCCGCCATCTTCATTGTTCAAACTTTCAAAATCGTGCCGCAACAAAACGCTTGGGTGGTGGAGCGTCTCGGCAAGTACGACCGCACTCTCACGCCCGGCTTGAAATTTGTGGTGCCTTTCATTGAGCGCGTGGCCTACAAACACTCTCTTAAAGAAGTACCGCTCGACGTGCCCAGCCAGGTTTGCATCACGAAGGACAACACGCAGCTGCAAGTTGACGGCATCATTTATTTTCAGGTAACCGACCCGATGCGCGCAAGCTACGGGTCCAGCAACTACATCTTCGCGATCACCCAACTCGCACAAACGCTTTTGCGATCCGTCATCGGAAAAATGGAGTTGGACAAAACCTTTGAAGAGCGCGACCACATCAACTTGGCTGTGGTGGCGTCGCTCGACGAAGCGGCGGCCAACTGGGGCGTGAAGGTACTTCGCTATGAGATCAAAGACCTCACACCACCCGCGGCCATCCTGCATTCCATGCAGGCGCAAATCACCGCCGAGCGCGAAAAGCGCGCGTTGATTGCCGCGTCCGAAGGCCGCAAGCAAGAGCAAATCAACATTGCGGTTGGCGAGCGCGAAGCCTTCATTGCACGCTCAGAAGGTCAGCGCCAAGCCGAGATCAACAAAGCCCAAGGCGACGCGGCCGCCATCACCGCGGTGGCCGACGCCACAGCCGACGCCATCCGCAAAATTGCCGCCGCCATCCAGGCACCCGGCGGTGAACAGGCGGTGCAATTGAAGGTGGCGGAGAAGGCAGTTGAGGCTTACTCGCAACTCGCGCAAAAGAACAACACCATGATCGTGCCCGGCAACATGAGCGAGGTGGCGGCCCTTATAGGCACCGCCATGACGTTGCTGAAAAACAAACCCTGATTGGAGACACAGCCTATGGCTTTGAATGTTTTAGGCACTCCCTTGGTGCCCTGCTCTTACGACCCGCTGACCGGGTTTTTTCGCGACGGTTGCTGCAACACTCGCGAAGACGACACCGGCACCCACGTGATCTGCGCCCGCGTCACGGCCGACTTTTTGGCCTTCTCGATGAAGCGCGGCAACGATCTCAGTACGCCGCGCCCCGAGTACCGTTTTCGCGGCTTGGTCGCCGGTGACCGTTGGTGCCTGTGCGCCACCCGGTGGGTCGAAGCGTGGCGCGCCGGTGCTGCACCACCGGTGGTTTTGGAGTCCACCCACAGCGCCGCGCTAGAGCACGTCCCGCTGGAAACACTGCAAGCCTGGGCCCACAACGTGGTGCGCTAAACTCAGCCCCCTCGGAAGGGTGGATGAGCGGTTTAAGTCGCACGCCTGGAAAGCGTGTGGGGGCTAATAACCCCCCTCGGGTTCGAATCCCGATCCTTCCGCCAGACAGCCCCGTATTCATTGGGCTACAGCCCGACGGGGTGGCTCTACCCCCCCTCTCGACCCCCCCCCCCTTTAAGATTCGGTTTGGCGGCGGTTTTCGAACCGAAGAAACTTTGAACTCCGTGGTTGAAGGGCAACATTTGCGCGCCTCGAATTCGCGTCTTCGAAGTCGATTCGACAGATATCTGAAGAAATCATGCGCTGAGAAGACGGCATTCGCCGCTTAAATTGAAGGCCCCGCATCGAGTCGAGGTCACCGCCTGTTCATCACGTCAAACCCAGGCAACGCAAGTGGCGCGACCATCACGAAGTCGGTGTTCATGCGATTGACGAGCGTCATGCTCGCGACGGGATTGGCGCGTTCGACCATCTACGAACTGATGGCGGCCGAACAGTTTCCGGCCCCCGTTTGCCTCACTGGTCGAGCAGTAGGTTGGCGCCGCACTGATGTTGAGTTGTGGACAGAGGCCCGGCAAGCGGCGACCCACTGATGCTCGCGCAACAACGCACGCTGGTCAGTACAGCTTGGCGAGCTGAGCTACCTGACGCCCAAAAAACACGGCCAGTTTCAAAACCATCCCAATCAGCAGCAGTGCGCCAAACACCTTGCCCCAGCGCCAAGTTGCGAACCAATAACGTTCATTGCGATAGATCGCTCGGTGCAATTTCAAGACGGAAAACAACGCAGCCAGGGCGATGATGAACGGCCCGACGACCCCTGTCTCCAAAGGCGCAAGTGCCGCAGCAGCGGCCCACGCTGCTGGCCACAACACGGCATTCAGCGCAGCAAGCAAAGGGCGACCAGGCCAATGCGGCGCATCGGGTTTGGGTGGATATGAAATCAGAAACAACATGGCGTGCGCTCCTTCAAATAGTGGCCGTCACCGTAAGGTTTCGTCTGCCTCATTCATTTCAAAACTGGCAATGCAACAAACTGACTTGCAAGCTTCCCACTTCGACGGCCGGTGCGCCATCGGCAACGGCAAAGGCGGTGACGAATGGTCACCTCGCCAAGC
>JANPNT010000547.1:0-1797 GCA_031427655.1 Burkholderiales bacterium | reverse complement strand
GAAGACTTTTGTCCGGTCGTCGCAGCGTGGTCGGCGGATGCTGCAGAGGCTGCATTGACGGCACCTGCGCTCAACGAGGCCCCAGCTTGAATGCCACCATTCAGGATGGACCCAATCGCAGAGGTCAGTAGCACCGCAGTGGCCAACGAAGCTACAGCCCAAGCCAAAAATCCGTGCGCGGTGTCGCGAAAATAGACCTCGTCGGTGTGCGTGTCCGCCCATTTTGTGCGCAGCCGGCCTGCCAGGTAACCTCCCATCGCAGAAGACATCAACTGCGTGAGCGTGAGCCAGACGATCGTCGACACACCGAAAGCCGTTGCGCTGACGCCTTCAGTCGCCCAAGGTGAAACCGATGACAGACCCAGCCCGACACCCAGGATCAAAAGGATCAGAGACAAGGAGGCGCCAGCAGCAGCGCCGGCGACGATGGCGCCCCACGACACAGCGCTGGTCACTGAAGCTGAGGGGTTGGAATAACCGTCAGCCGGACCGTATCGACGTGCCGGGGTTTCAAGATTTTCGGTGGTGGTCGCCATGACAAGTCCTTGTGGTGGGTTGTAGGTGAGGAAGTTCATGCCCTCTGGAGCGAGCATGATTTGGACGTTAGGTTGACGGGGTAGTCGAGTCTGTGCGGCAACTCACACAGGCGGCGTCATGCCCGGGCGTGAGGACCTGCGCTACCGGCGCTCTGGCGGCCAACTTGCAATGCGCGACAGCGCACAGACCCTTTGTGAGTCACAGTTAAAAATCAAAATTCGTCTGGTCTAAGCCAGATGCAGCAAAGCCAGTGATGACGGAACTCGGACATACCCCGGTCACCGCGGCGCCGACTTGCATGACCCTTCCCCGTTCATTCGACCGGGATTATTTCAACTGCTGAAGGAGATTGACATGAACTACGAAAACAAAGGTTCGAGCAGGAACGACGACACCACTGCAAACCTCGATCCCATCACTGGCGCACCCGGGGCTCACCCCATCGGGACCGGCGTAGGTGCCGCGGTTGGCGGCGTGGCGGCTGGCGCGGCAGCAGGTAGCGTTGTCGGCCCAGTGGGCACGCTTGTGGGCGCTGCAGTGGGTGCCATCCTCGGCGGACTCGCTGGCAAGGGTGTGGCCGAAACCATCGACCCGACCACCGAAACAGCCTATTGGCGTGACAACTACAAGGACCGTCCTTACGTCGAGAATGCCACCAGCTTCGACGAGTATGGACCGGCTTATGACTATGGCGTGCGTTCGTATGTAAAGCACTCGGATCGCAACTTCGACGACGTCGAAGCAGATCTCGCGCGCGATTGGAACGGCGAGCGCGGCGCATCCAAACTTCAATGGGCGCAGGCGCGCAACGCCACGCGCGATGCGTGGGAACGCATTGGTAATCGATAGCGTAGAGGTTGTATCAACCATTGTGAGATGAAGAAATTTTTCACGGCGCCGGTGCTTGTCGTCACTGTGGTGTTGACGCTGCTGGCCGGCATTGTGGCGCTCAATTTCACCACGGGTGAGAAGACGATTGACCAAAGTGTCGAACGCCTTTACGCTGCCGCTGACCCGGACTTTGAACGCGCCATGGGTGTACTGCTGGGACCCACCGTCCTGCAAGGCAACCGGGTCGAAGCGCTGCTGAACGGCGACCGCATTTTCCCCGCCATGCTCGGCGCCATCCGCGGCGCCAAGAAAAACATCACCTTCGAGAGTTACATTTATTGGTCAGAAGCCATCGGCAAAGAGTTTGCCGATGCGTTGGCCGAACGGGCCCGCGCCGGCGTCAAGGTGCACGTGCTCCTGGACTGGGTC
>JANPNT010000546.1:0-33487 GCA_031427655.1 Burkholderiales bacterium | reverse complement strand
TTGCCGCTGGTGGCGATGGCTTCTAAGGCTGTTCTCGGAGAGGATTTGTTGGCCGCAGCTGGTGTCGATTGGCGCGCCTACGGCAAGGTGATTGCCGAACGTCCTGCCGCTCAGCGCGTGACGGCTGACAAGAAGGCCGATGCGGCCAAGATGGCGGCAGCAGCGGCGCCAGCCAAGGCCTAACTGAGTTGTGCCGTGCCAATCACACGGGAAAACTCCGCCCGTCTTGAGCCTGTCGAAGTACAGCCTCGCCGCCGTAGGAGTGGCCCTTCGACAGGCTCGGTGCCAACGAGTATCACTGTGCGTCTTAAATTTCGGGCTGCGGCCTCAAACGTACAAGGCCGTCGCCTTTTTCAACCGTCCGGCAATGGCGTTCATCAAGCTTTTGTCGGCCACCACCGTCACGCTGTCGCCGTGCCGCAAGATGTCCATCGTCAGCTCGGTGGCGTCGCTGTAGGGCACTTGCAACTCGAAGCGGCCGTCTTCCAACCAGCGTGACTTTTGCTGGGCGTGCCACTCCTCATTCGCCACCCACTGCGCGGCCTCGGCGTTGAATACCAAGGTGGCCCAACGCAGCTTGGCCGACGCACCGCCGTAGATGCCGTAGCCCGCGTCCAGCGCGCCTTCCAGGTCCTTCACCGCCACGTGGCGGGCCTTGATTTCCAGCGGTTTGGCTTCTTGCACGGCGTCCAGCGCAAAGCGGCGCAAGCCGTCGCTGGCATGGCACCACGCGTCCAAATACCAGGTGTTGCGGTAGTTCACCAAACGCTGCGGTGAGACCTCGCGCTCGCTCACGCGGCGGTCTGAGCGCTTGAAGTAGCGCAGCCACACGCGCTTGCGCTGCACCAGCGCGCTGCCCAGCAATTCAAAGTGGCGGCTGGGCACGCGGCGGCGCGCGGTGGAAATCACTTTCACCCGGCGCATCAACTCGCGCGCTTCGCTTTCATCAGCACCCAACATGCCTTGCAGCTTGTCCATCATGGGTTGCAAATGGCGCGACAACACGCCGTCGTCGTCCAAGCCCGCCATCAATTGATGCATGGTGAGCAGGGCGTGAATTTCTTTCTCGCTGAACCACATGCCGGGCAGTTCTTGGCGCGCGGCTTTGGCGTTGCTGCTGGCCGCCTCAAAGCGGTAACCGTTGTCGTGACGGTCGTAGACGATGGGGGCATCGAGGCGGTCGCGCAGAAATTGCAGGTCGCGCTTCAACGTGGCGGGCGAAACCATCAGATCTTTCAACAGCGTTGCAAAGCTGACGCTGCCCTTGCTTCGAAGCAACAACTCGATTTTGTAAAAGCGTTCTGTTCTGTCCATGGATGCCTTATAGCGCGTCGGTAGCTCACTGGGTGAGCCTGTGAGCCAGAGCATAGATTAAAAAAGTGAAATATTTATTGGGGGTGGCTCACGCCATGAGCCAGTGAGATTGAACACTCTGGTCATCGTGGCATGTCGCTGCGGCTCACCCGGACTTGACCATGACCACACACGTTCCTTCTTTTGCGTCACCAAGCGCTGCGCTGCAAGACACCTCTGCCCGCCGCAGCGCCACCAGCGTGGCCACCTCCGGCTTGACCACCCACGAGCACATTGGCTTCGAGCTGGGTTGGGACTACGCCCACCACCACCGCCTTAGCCCACCTGCGCCTTACGGGCAAGACCCATCGCCGCTGTTCACCGGATTGCTGGCGGGCCAAGCTGCCTTCGGGGTGCGCACCTTGCAGCCGACGCGCTCGGTGCGTAAGTGGCTGCAACTGCGTCTGCAGGCGTGGTTGCGCGGTCGCAGCGTCGAGCTGTTTCAGGTCACGCCCCACTATTTGCAGCAACTCGACGTGGGCCATTGCCCCATCCGCCGCGTGATGCTGAGCACGGCCACCATGGAGGGCACCGACGCCTGCGTAGACCGTGTGCGCAATGACGCCGGTTACGCCGCAGGCAACTTGGCCGTGATGAGCACGCAGGCCAATCACGCCAAAGCGGCTTACGGTTATCGCGACGCCATGAAATTTGCGCTGGAGTTGGAAGCAGGCAAACACCCATCGGTGGGTGGAAAGTCATTGGGAAGCGCGCCGGCAGGCGGTATGCGGAGCTTGACCGCGTCACAGTGGGCCCGCGTGGCGGTGTTGTGCAGCTTTGTCGAGCCGCTGACTCACGAAGAAGCCTGCGGCCTTCCAATGCTGTTGTTGCCGCCCAACCGTTTGCATTTGCTGAACCCTGCGCAAGCGCTGCAAGCCTTCGTGAGCCAGCAGTTGTTGAAAGCAGGTTGGAGCCAGCGCGTTAGCCGCTTGGAAGCGCTGCTGCCCGGCAAACCGACGCGCCGGGCCTTCCGCGATTTTTTTCATGCGCTGTTGCCGCGTGTGCTGGAGGCCGGTCGCACCCAAGAAGCACACCGCGCGCGCTGGGCCATCGAAGACGCATGGCGCAACCCCTTGGTGTTGAAGCGTTGGTCGGCCTTTGCGCGCCAACTCAGCGCCGTGCAATGCGAAGCCCTGATCGTGCACGCCTCGGCCCGCCAGTTGAGCGCGCTCAGCACCCATCAACACACCGAAGCACAGGCCACCGAAGGCTGGAATTTGGACTCGCGGGGTTACGTGCCGCACAGCGTGTTGCTGGACAGGGGCGCACGTAGGCCCGCGCAAGTCCAGGCGCTTTTGCCGCTGTGAACGCGTGACGGCACGGCGCGCTATGCGCCCGAAAACCGGGTTTTCCGGGCTTAGAGTGGCGGCCACACTTGAACCCGGAGCCTTCCATGGGAACCCAAACTGCCCCTGCCGCCAAAGCCGACGCCGACGCCGAATACCTGATGCGCGACACCACCTCGCATGCACCAGCGTCCAGCACGGCCTACAAAACCAGCGTCTTGCGCAGCCCGCGCTTGGCACCCATCTCGCTGCAAAACTCGCTGTCGGAAGTGACCGCGCCGGTTTTTCGCGCCGATGAGTTGGGGCCGCTAGACCATGACCTCATCACCAACGCACGAGCCGATGGCGCTTTGGGAGGTCTCCCGGTGGGCGAGCGCATCGTCGTCCATGGCTGCGTCCACGATCAGCTCGGCCGCCCCGTGAAAAACGCGCTGGTCGAGGTGTGGCAAGCCAATGCCAGCGGCCGTTACCGTCATAAAAAAGACCAGTACATCGGCGCGCTCGACCCCAACTTTGCAGGCTGTGGTCGCATGCTGACCGACGACAACGGCTACTACTTTTTCCGCACTGTCCGCCCCGGCCCTTACCCGTGGCGCAATCGGGTGAACGACTGGCGTCCGGCGCACATCCACTTCGCGCTGTCGGGCAGCGGCTGGGTGCAGCGCCTCATCACGCAGATGTACTTTGAGGGCGACCCGCTGATTGCCACTTGCCCCATCGTGCAAACCATTCCCAGCGAAGACCAAATTCGCGGCCTGATTGCGCTGCAAGACCGCGCCGCGTTTGTGCAGCTCGACAGCCGCGCTTACCGGTTTGACATCGTGCTGCGCGGACAGCGCGCCACGCTGTTTGAGAACGCGGTGAATAAGGAATCGAAATGAGTCAACAGCAAATGCAAGCCCTGATGCGCGAGACCGCGTCGCAGACCGCCGGCCCCTACGTTCACATTGGTTTGGCCCCGCTGCAAACCGGCCTGAAGGTGTTCGCCAACAACTTCGGTAATGTGCTGACCAACGCGCAAACGCAGGGCCAGCGCATCCGCATAGAAGGCCGCGTTTTTGACGGCATCGGCACGGTGTTGAAAGATGTTTTGATTGAGAGCTGGCAAGCCAACGCGCAAGGCAGATACGCGCACCCCGCCGACCAGCAACCCGGCAAAACCATTGACCCGCACTTCCGCGGTTGGGGCCGCAGTTGCACCGATTTCGATTCGGGCCTTTACAGCTTCAGCACCATCAAGCCCGGCTTGGTGGCGGGCCGCAATGGCCGCTTCATGGCACCACACATCAGCCTGTGGATCGTCGCGCGCGGCATCAACTTGGGCTTGAACACGCGCCTGTATTTCAGCGACGAAGTGGAGGCCAACGGCAAAGACGCCGTGCTGAATTTGATCGAGTGGGAAGCGCGTCGCGCCACGCTGGTGGCGCAGCAGCAAGACGCCGTCAGTCCAAACGACGGGGCCGTGGTCTACCGCTTCGACATTCGCTTGCAGGGCGATGGCGAGACGGTGTTTTTTGACATTTGAATGGGTGGGTTTCGGCCGCGGTCTCCAGCGCACCATGGCGCGCTATGGCGGTTATCCCTGCTGCCGAATTGTCACTTTGGGGACTTGAGATGAGCGCCGTGCGGGCGTAGTCTGGCGTCCCGGTGCCACAGAGCACCGATTCCCCGAAACAGGAGACACCAGCATGCGCTCACCCTCATCCATGGCATCAGCCCCATCCGTTCGTCACTTCACGCTGAGTGCCCTCGCAGCGTTGGCCCTCACGGCCTGCGGCGGCAGCGACAGTGACACCACGCCCCTGCCCGAGCCAACCCGCCCGCAAGACGCGCGCACCACCTTCAAACCGGTGGTGGAAGCCACGTTTGCAGCTTTGGGCGGCAGCACGGTGGCGACCGACCGCTGGACCGGCGTGCTGAACGGCTCGGCCTACCGCATCGAAGTGCCCACCACTGGCTGGAACGGCAAGCTGGTGATGTGGGCGCACGGTTACGCGGGCACGGGCGACAACCTCTCGGTGAGCACGCCCATCATGCGGCGCTATTTGCTGGACAACGGCTACGCCTGGGCGGCATCCAGCTACAGCAAAAATTACTACGACGTGCGTGTCGGTGTGGAAGACACCAATGCCCTCGCTTTGGCCTTCAACACCATCGCCACATCAAAAGGTCGTACGTTGGCTGCCCCCAGCAAAATCTTCATCACTGGCGTGTCGATGGGTGGTCACATCACCGCCGCCGCGATTGACGCCGAGGCACAAACCTACGCCGTCAACAAAGTGAAGTACGCGGGTGCGGTGCCCATGTGCGGCGTGCTGGGCGACGTCGAGTTGTTCAACTACTTTGCGGTCTACCAAGTGGTTGCTCAACAGTTGGCAGGCTTGCCCATGACCAAGTTCCCGGTGGCTGACTTTGCCACCATCGCACCGGCCATTCAATCGGCACTGTGGGCCACCTACCCGACGCTCACCAACAGCCAAGGCGACAAGCTCAAAAACGTGGTCATGAACCTCAGCGGCGGCGACCGGCCTTTCTACAAAGAAGGCTGGGCCAACGCCGGCAACCAAGGCAACATCTGGGCCAGCCTGGGTGGCGACGGCAGCATCAGCGGCATCTTGAACAGCAACGTTCTGGACACCACTGGCCTGACCTACAAGATCGACGCCACCAGCCCCACCGCCAGCGCGCTCGACAACTACTTCAACGCCAACGTCTTCAAAATTGCGGCCACGGCTGACGCGAACCGCCTGCGCACCGACGGCCTGCGTTGGATCCCGCTGGCCAACGGCGACATCAGCATTCCGGTGGTCAGCATTCACACCTTGGGCGACTTGTTTGTGCCGTTCAAGATGGAACAGGTCTACGCTGCGCGCACCAAGGCCAAGGGCACCGACAAGTGGTTGGTGCAACGCGCCATCCGCGACGTCGGCCACTGCGCCTTCACGGCGGCTGAGGCCATCACCGCGTTCGACGACATGGTCAAGTGGGAGGCCGGTGGTGCGAAACCGGCAGGTGACGACGTGACCACGGCGGCGACCGTGGCGGCCCCAAGTTACGGCTGCAAATTCACCAAAAACACGCCAAGCAACGAGGACTACACCGCCCCGGCCGGCCGCGCCGCTTTCCAGGCGAACTACCCGGCTTGCCCGTGATTTGACCAGTCCCCTCCCCTGTACGGGGAGGGTTGGGGAGAGGTGATGGCGCGGCAGTCAGACCGGAAGTGTTCAAAGCCCTCTCCTGCATCCTGAGCTTCCCCCTTCCCCCTTCTTCCATACATGAAGAAGGAGTGGAGCGGGGCTTCACTTTGAATCAGGCACGGTTTCAAGCCCTGCGAAAATCTCGCATGCACCTTGCCTCCACCGTCGCCTCATCTCGAGTGAGTTTCTTCGCCATGCACCGCCTGCTGGTGGTCGCCGTACTCGGCTTTGCGTCAGGCTTGCCACTGGCCCTCACCGGCCAAGCCATGCAGGCGTGGCTCAGCGTATCGGGCGTGGACGTGGCCACCATCGGCTTCCTCAGCTTGGTGGGCTTGCCCTACACCTTCAAGTTTTTATGGGCCCCGCTGATGGACCGCTTCGAGTTGCCGTGGCTCGGGCGGCGTCGCGGTTGGCTGGTCATCACGCAGCTGGCGCTGGCTGCGTCACTGGTGTGGATGGCGGGCACCTCGCCCACTGACGCCACGCGCAGCTTTGCGCTGCTGGCGCTGTTGGTGGCTTTTGTGTCGGCCTCGCAAGACGTGGTGATTGATGCTTACCGCACCGATTTGCTGGCCGCGTCGGAGCGCGGCTTGGGTGCGTCGCTGGGTGTCATGGGCTACCGGCTGGCGATGATTTTGTCGGGCGGCATCGCCTTCATTTGGGTCGACCCCACGCAAGGCGGCGGTTGGACCTGGCCCGAGGTTTACCGCTTCATGGCGTGGTTGATGGTGGGCGCGGCGGTGTTGTCGGCGGTGGCCTTGCCGCGCCTTCAAAACACCGCCGTCCCCACCAGCGTGGCACGTCAGGATGTGCTCGGTTTCTTGGCGGTGGTCGCGGCGGTGATGGTGGGGTTTTTGGTGAGCGAAAAATTCTTGCCCGGCATCGCCCGCAGCCTCACCGCGCCGCTGTTTGCAGGCAGCAGCTTGCCCGCCGCGCTGCAAGGCAAATGGGCCGATTTGCTGGCGTTGCTGATGGGCATAGGCATCACCCTGCCCCTGGCTGCATGGGCTGCGCGCGCGGCCAAGTTTGAAACCCTCCTTGGCGGCCTGCGCAACTACTTCAGCCAACGCGGCGCTGCTGCCTTTCTCATCTTCATCGTGCTTTATAAGTTGGGTGATGCCTTTGCGGGCTCGCTCATGACGCCCTTCCTCATCAAGGCCATGGCCTTCACCACCGCCGAGGTGGGTGTGGTCAACAAAGTGATTGGCCTGTGGCTGACCATTGGCGGCGCGCTATTGGGCGGCGTGCTGATGTTGCGCATGGGTTTGTGGCGCGCGCTGATGTGGTTTGGCGTCTTGCAAATGGTCAGCAACTTGGGCTTTTGGTGGTTGGCCGTCAACGGCAAAGGCACCCTCAGCGGCGTGATCATCCCGGCTTTTGATTGGGGCTTTGTAAAGCTGGCCCACGCCGCACCGGTAGACGGCGGTTTGTTGATGGTGATCGCCGCAGAAAACTTGTCGGGCGGCATGGGCACGGCCGCCTTTGTGGCCTTCTTGATGAGCCTGTGCAACCAGCGTTTCACCGCCACGCAGTTCGCGCTGCTGTCGGCCTTTGCATCGGTGGGCCGCGTGTGGGTAGGGCCGCTGGCCGGGGTGCTCGCCGAGTCGATAGGCTGGCCCACTTTCTTCATCGTGTCCACCGTGGTGGCCCTGCCCGCGTTAGTGATGTTGTGGTGGATGCGCGCGGCGGTGCAGGCGCTGGAGGTAGATCCGAATGCGCCGCCGATGGATGATTGAGCGCGCCTGCCAAGGTCCGCTTTAACGCAATAAGTTCACAGGAGTTTGAGCATGACCGCACCAGCGCCCCGCACGGCCAGACCCTCGCAATCCCGCTTCATCGATCAAGTCACCGCACCGAGTCGTCCCGTCCAAATTGTCGGCAAGCTTGACGCCGTCGTGTCGCTCACAGTAGAGGAACGGCGGGCGCTCAGAGGAACCATTTCCCTTGTCCGTACACCTGACTTGCGCAAATCAATTCGAAATGCGATGTCCGAACCTTTGTCGAAGAGTGTCCTGAAGCTTCATGGGCGAACTGACGGGGCATCAAATCTCTCGGCAATAAATGACTTCACCTTTTAAATTACTGGCAACCATGAACAACGAAACCAATTTCAACCTCGCATCCGAACTGGGGCACGCGATGCGCTGCGGCTGCACCTTGCACTCGCGCCGCCTTTTCACCAGCGGCCTGCTCGTTGCGGGCGCGGCCGTTGCGATGCCCGCCTGGGCGCGCGACGGCGTGCAGGTGGACAAAGAGTCGACCTTCACCAAACTGGTGCCCGCCGAACAGGTCGAAGCTGCGGCGCAGCAGCAGTACCGGCAGATGCTGCAACAGGCCTCGCAGCAGCGTGCGTTGGCACCCGACAACCACCCGCAGGTGGTGCGCCTGCGCGCCATTGCGCAGCGCTTGGTGCCCTTCACCAACGCGGCCAACCTGAACAGCACCTCGCGCGCCGCCAATTGGAATTGGGAAGTCAATTTGATTGGCAGCCAGCAGATCAACGCCTTTTGCATGCCCGGCGGAAAAATCGCTTTTTACAGCGGCATCTTGGAACAACTCAAGCTCACCGACGACGAAGTGGCGCAGGTCATGGGCCACGAAATTGCCCATGCACTGCGCGAACATGCGCGCGCACGGATGGGCAAATCAGCCGCCACCAACTTGGCCATAGGCATCGGCTCGGCGCTGTTTGGTTTGGGCAGCGGCGGCCAGTACGTGGCGAACATGGGCGCGCAATTGGTGAGCCTGAAATTTGGCCGTGACGATGAATCTGAGGCCGACAAAATTGGCCTCGACCTGGCTGCCCGCGCAGGCTACGACCCGCAGGCGTCAGTCAGGTTGTGGCAAAAAATGGCCACCGCCAACAAAGGCGCGCCGCCTCAGTGGCTGAGCACCCACCCGGCCGGCGCCACCCGCATCAAAGACTTACAAGCCAACATTCCCGATGTGGAAAGTTTGTATGCACGGGCCGACAAACCCAGGCA
The DNA here is from genome assembly GCA_031427655.1 of Burkholderiales bacterium. GTDB lineage: Bacteria > Pseudomonadota > Gammaproteobacteria > Burkholderiales > Burkholderiaceae_C > JANYJJ01. The sequence continues at coordinate 24,667 of JANPNT010000546.1, read as the reverse complement.
GCGCTTCGAACCCGCCAAAAGGTCAGCGCCCAAAACAGAAGCGGCCGACACGAATCAAAACGTGCCGACTCGTGAAGAAAAGTGATGCGTCAGGAAGCGACTGGCTCAGGCCCAGTCGCTCCCCTATTTAGACTATTTGGAAACTCGGCTCAAGCTAGCACCGAGCTCACCAGGAATGCTGAGCGTTGCTGTTTTGCCGTCCGCTGAAAACACCACGCGCGCGCTGGTGTTGTTGGCCGGGTTGGTGGTGTCGTTGAAGCCTGCGCAGCCATTGGTGTCTTTTGAGGTGCTTACCCAAGAGAACACCCCGGACGCCTTCACAAAGCTGTAGACACCTTGCTCCACGCCCGGGTTGCCGCAAGACACGCGCGGGGCAGTTGCCAAGTCACCCAGAGGGTCGGCCATCGCATAGCCGCCGTTGGCAAAGAAGAACAACACCTGCTTCGAGGCAGTCAAGTTTGCGGCGTCGTTCACTTGCCAAGCGCCCGTCAAACCAGCGGGGTCGTTCTCCATGAAGGCCAGCGCATTGGTGTTCAGCACACCTGCGCTGCTGACATATGAAGTCAGCAAACTGGTCGGCGTAAGTGGTGCCGCAGCTTGCTTGGCAGGCACGCCCAGGGCGGCGAACAAGGCATCTGTGGCCTCTTTGTTCAAGCGAACTGAGTTGGTTGTCGTCAGCTTGTTGCGGAACCCTAACTGCACCGTGCCTGCGCGTTCTACCAGCGTGCGGTTGTAAGTCAGCAAGCTGGCCGCATTGGCAGGCACACCGGCAAACCGCATCACCCGCGCGTCGCCCAGAGTTTCAATGGTGTGGGTGCCTGAACCGGCGGCCACACAGTTGCGGCTGGCGTTTGTGCTGGCCGTGACTAAACACAACCAATAGTTGACGGTATTGCCCGCTGCAAACGAAGCGCGCAGGCGCTTCACACCGCTGCGGTAGTAGCCCCTGGCGTTGGCGTAGGGGTCGGCCACGTCTCCCAAATTGAAAGTGCTGGTGCCCCATGCTTCGTTGATCGCCTCTCCCGTGTCAGCCAGGGTGGTGGCACTTGTGTAAACACAAGGCTTACCGATGAATGACGACACCACTTTGTCCAGCGTGGGCGTGGCCACTTGGTACTGAGCGTTGTTGGCGGCCACCGTCGTTATCTTGCTGCAATCGGCTGCCACGCCGTTGGACACCCCGGTGTTGAAGGCCACGACCGTGTCGCTCCCCAGCGGGCTGTAGCTGTCGGGGTTCGATAAGTCTTGCGAGGTGAAGTAGTCCACCTTCGACCCTGCCGGGAAGGTCGCATTCAACGCGGTGGCGTGGGTCACAGGATCAGGGCCCCAGGTTGAAAACTTGCCAGCGTTGTCGTAGAGCGGATTGGCCCGAATGTCCTTCACCACGTCGACCATCTTGAGCCCGCCCACGTCGCGCACCACGGCTTTGCTGGTGGATTTATAGGCTTTGCAATAGGTGCTGTTGACGGTGCCGTTCGCGTCCCAGGCCGTGGATTCGTTCACGTGCTCGTTGGGGCAATCAAACCACTCTGTTCCTGTCCACGCCACTGCGTTGCGCTGCGCGTTGTTCAAGCCACCGCCCCACTGCACGAAGCCGGTCACGGCACCGGCGGTTGTGGTGGCTTTCGACTCCCGATATTCGGTGAACTGACGCACGCTGTTAACCGGCGTTTCTTGCAACGCAGTGGCGTTGAATTGGCGATAGTTGTAGTTGCCCACATCGGTGAAGTTGAACCAGCGCAAGCTCGAACTCGTGGCGGGTGTGGCGGCTGGGCCTTTGAGTGGCAAGCTGGCCACGGCGACCACCGCGCCAGTGTTGGTGGCCGTCAACCCAATTGCCGTGGCAACCACCGTGGCGGCCGCTTGAATGGCGGCTTCTTTTGCTGCAGGCGTGGCTGCGCCAGTCACCGCAGGGTCAGAGGCCTGCGTCGCGACGGTGGCCAAGTTCGCCACCAAGCCGTTGTTGATGGCTTTGACGATGTCACTCGTCGGCACGGCAGTGCCGTCTGCCGCCTTGGCACCTGCCGTGTCGGTAAGTTGCCTTTGCGTGGCCACCACGATGGTGCGCGCCACATTGCCCAGGTACTTGCTGGCGTCGTCGGTGCCCTTGCTGTAGTCGGTCATCAGCGGCGCGCTGGTGCCCAGACGGTCTTGCAGATTCTTCTCAGCGTCAACCGTGGTTTGTCGTGCGGCGGCGGCCTGGGTGGCCACCAAGGTGGTCAAGGGGCTGACCACCCCTGGCTTGTCGGCGGGGGTCAGCATGCTGTACGCCGTGCCCACCGCCGCGCCGCTGACTTCCACCAACACCGAATATTTGCCTACGTCTGCCAGCGGCACCGCCAACGTCACCGTGCCCTCGGCGCCCGTGGTGCCCTGCGTTTCACCCGCCTCGCAAGCACCACTGGCGTTCTTGTCCAAGCACACCAATGCGCCCGCGCCCAAGCCCGCCACCTTGACGGACTGCGCCGACGTGGTGGGCACCACCGCGGGCGGATCCACCACCACTGGAGGCGCGACGGTGGTGTCGTCACCGCCGCCACCGCAGGCAACAAGCAGCGTTGAAATGAAGCCAGCAGTGGCCAGCGCGCAGGTCAAACGGGTGAGTTTCATAAAGTGCTTTCTGTGGGGTTGGATTGAGCAAGTAATCTGGTTGTCGAATGCCACTTGATTGCAATTCGATGGAGGAAAGTTAAACGCGCACCGCAAGACACGCATCAACCGAATTGATGAGAAAGCGTCGTCCAACGACGACGCAAATGAGGAAAGACCAGCGTCAAAAAACCGCGAACCAGGCCTCGGCTTACCTGCGCAAACGCACAACAAAACCGGTGTGTTTTTGTGAGTGCGACGAACGAATAGTTTTTGCGGCTAACGTTGCGTCAGCAGTACGGACAGCGCTTTCTCATCCATTTGGATGAAGCGGTTGAGCGCCCATGCACAGCAACATCGGCCGCTCAAGTTGCTACGCAAAACGAACGATGCGCGGCAACCGCGCTGCTTCTACATTGCCCTAGAAGCAGGAGATTTGCATGAGCCCTAAAAGCAGGCTGACGTTAGGCGGCTGCGGAAGCTGGACGACCGTTAGATGTTTTTGCAGGGCCTCAAAACCCTGCGCAATAGACTTGCGCCCGAAAAGCAGGCGTGGCCGGATTCATCCCCAAAAAGTACGGCACCGAAATCATGCTGACCGCCTTGCGCGTGGTCAGCGGCGGCATCTTTTTGCCACCCAAGGCGAGGTACGAAAGAGTTGCCTCAAATTCGGTTCGCCAAATGCAGAGAGTGACTTCGGACGCTCCGTCCAAAGCGGCCGCATCCGGACAAGCTCCGCACACCCGCCGCGCCACCGATGCACTGATCGACATTGAATCCCGCTTCGCCAACCTCACCGCCCGCCAAGGCAAGGTCTACCGCGCCGTCGCCCGTGGCCTGCCCAACAAGCTCATCGCAGGAGAGCTGGGCATCACCGAATCGACAGTCAAAACCCACCTGTCTGCCGTGTACGCCGTGCTGGGCGTGAACAACAGAACGCAGGCGGCGTTTCAGGCGTCGCGGGAGGAGTTTCGTGTGGGGGGTGAGGGCCGAGGCGCTAGGAGTGTGAACTGATGCGTCACGCGACTATTTGGCAGGAACCTGAACGGGCTCATACACCCACAGCGTGGGCTCGCGGTCAACACCTAAGTTCGCAGCGTGCAACCACATCCAACCCCTGGCGGCTTGAAAACTTCTCCATCAGAATAATGATGAAACTTCAGGCAACAACTGTGAGCATCCCAGCAGAAGCTACGAGTGCGCTGATCGATTGGCCCGAACTGCGCCGAGAACGTCGCGTCATCGTGGTGGTGGATGTTGTCGAGTCGGTTCGACTGATGCAGGCCGATGAGGCCGACGTGATCGACCGCTGGCGACGCTTTGTGAATGATGTCCGAACTCAATTGCTGCCGAAGCACGGCGGCCGACTCGTCAAGAGTTTGGGAGACGGGCTGTTGCTGGAGTTTGAGACTGTGCCTGCTGCTGTTGCCGCTTCGTTCGAAATGCAACACCAAGTTGGCGGTTACAACGCTGGACGCGACAGTCTGAAGTCCATGGCGCTTCGAGTCGGCGTGCACCTGACTGACATCGTCTTTGACGATCTGGACATATACGGAGCGGGTGTCAATTTGAGTGCTCGCTTGGCGAGCTTGTCGCTACCCGGGGGCATCGTCGTTTCCGCTCCAGTGCGCGACAGCCTGATAGACGGCATCGATGCCGACATGGAAGACATGGGCGACTGCTACGTCAAGCACTTGTCAGACCCAGTCCGCGCGTTTCGCCTGCACAGCGTTGGCGTAGCGCAAGGCAAAGCGCCAAAGCCCGCAGTGGCTGCAGACGTCAGGCCCTCTGTCGCTGTGCTTCCGCTGATCGCCCGAGGAGCCGCGCAAGACTTAGGCGTCGTAGGGGACGTGTTCGCTGACGAAGTTTGTATTTCGCTGTCGAGATGTTCGGAGCTCAAGGTGACATCACGTCTGTCGACTTGCGCATTTAAGAACCGCGTAGAACAGGCATCGGCTCACGAACTATTGAAGGTTCACTATGTAGTGTCGGGCTCGTATCACCTTGACGGCGGTCAAGCCCGCATTCGTGTCGAACTTTGTGATGCGAATGTTGATGAGGTGTTGTGGGCCGATAGTGCGAATCTGAATTGCCACGCCCTGTTGTCCGCTCAGGAACCCGCAGTCGAAGCCATGGTGGCGAGCATCAGTGCCGCCATCGTCGCGCGCGAGGTGCAATGCGCCACGTCCAACCCCTTGCCCAACGTGCAGAGCCACGCGTTGATGTCAGCGTCAATTACTCTGATGCACCGTTCCAATCGGCCGCAGTTCGACCGCGCGCGCAGCATGCTTGACCACTTGCGTGAGCGCCACCCAAGTCATCCGCAGCCGCACGCTTGGCTGGCCAAGTGGCATGTATTGAGCGTGGTTCAAGGCTGGTCAGCTGATCCGCAGCGCGACGGACAAAGAGCGCTCGACGCGGGGCATCGCGCTTTGGACAGCGACTCGCATTCGTCGCTCGCGCTGACGATGCAGGGTTTGGTTCACGCTTACCTGCTCAGAGATTTCGACAAAGCAAGTGACGCTTACGGTGATGCGCTGCGGATCAACCCGAATGAATCAATGGCGATGCTGTTGCTCGGCACCATGCACGCTTTTCTCGGTGCAGGCGAACCGGCTTGGGATTTGACCCAGGCTTCGCTGCGCCTGTCACCGCTCGACCCACTGCGCTACTTTTATCTATCGCTCAGTGCCTCAGCCGCGATATCGGCGAAACGCTACGACGAAGCGGCCGACTTGGCGCAGCGGTCATTGAGAGCCAACCGTACGCACCTGTCTACATACCGCGCACTTGCCCTCGCGCAAGCCTTGAGCGGCAAGCTGCCGCAGGCCCGCCAAACCATTGACGAAATGCTCAAGCTTGAACCGGGCTTCACGACCTCCGCGTTTCTTGCGCGCTATCCCGGAAGAGACCGCGCGCCGGAATACACAGCCTTGCTTGCCGACGCGTTTCGAAGCGCCGGCTTGCCGGACTAATTGCTTCAGATCAAGCGTTCCATCATCAGGAGATTGATATGAGTTTTGCAGGCTACGCGGGTTACGCTGGATATGCGGGATACGCCGGTTATGCAGGCTACGCTGGATATGCAGGTTATGCGGGGTATGCCGGAATAGGTGCGTTAGCGGGCGCGTCGTCGTTGCCCTTGGTTTCGGATTCGCTTGTGCGAAGTCGCGATGCGCTCGTCGAAAGTTTGGCGGTGCCTGTGGCGGCAGAGTGGGTGCCGAACAAATGGGCCTTGCCACTTACTTTTCCTTCTGTGGGCGGCGGCGTGGTGCGGCTTTGGCAGTGGGAACCTCATATACGAGCCGCGCTCTTTGACCAAGAACTGCTGGGTCTAGTGAAGTTCAACATCACCGCTTCAACGCAGGCGGTGGAGCTTGTTTCGGTAGCGGCTGGCCAGTCGGTGGCGAAACTAATTTGTCCCCCTCGTGCGACGTTTGAAGCCCAATTGGCGCTGGTAGAAAGTTGGGCCACGCGCCGTCAAGAGCGTCTGGGCGAATTGCTTTCACAGACTACGCCGCAAGTGCCCTTTTGGGCCTCAGTGCTGCAACTCAATCCCAACCGCCATCGCCACACTTTTGAGTTGCTGGAAACCGCGCTGCGCTTCACGATGACATTGGTGATGCGCTTCAAGCATGAGTTCGCATGCCCTCGGCCGAGCGAGTATTCACCCAACATCCAGCCGAATTTGACGGTGCCGGGCTACTCCGCGCTGCCAAGCGGTCACGCCACCGAATCGGCCATGGCCGCTCATCTTTTGATTGCGCTGACAGGACAGACGGACACCTCGCCACTTGCCGTGCAGCTCCTCAGGCTGGCCGACAGGATTGCCGAGCATCGCGTGGTGGCGGGGCTGCACTTTCCGGTCGACAGCGCCGCGGGCTATGCGCTCGGGCGTGCGCTGGCCGGCTACTTTGTGGCCTTGGCTCAGGGCGCAACGGACGGAGCTTGGGAATCAGTTGCGTTCAATGGTCCGGAGTTCCCGGCGACCTCAGATTGGCGTCGCCCCGAGCCGCCCGCTACTTTCCCGCCCTACGCAACGAGAACCGCGGTCACAGCCAACTTGGTGGGTAGCGCGCCTTTGCTAGCACAGCTCTGGCTGCGCGCGCAAAACGAACAGCGTGATTCCGGATTCGCCGTCTGAAGGGCACATGTCATGGCATGGCACGAAGTAAAGAAAGCTGCGGGTTTAAGCGCCGCACCGAATACAAATCGTGGTTTTCCGACCCGCAAAGAACTGACATATGCCGACGCCATTGCGAAAGCTCTGGGGCCACTCAAAGCCTGCGATGCTCGGTCTGTGTGGGCGCAGGTGAGTAAGTTTGCTGGGTTTGCGAAGACTCCTGGCAAGGGCAACAGCAAGCTCGTACCAGTCGCGGTGGAAGTCAAACGAAGCGCCTCGGCGAGCGAGAGGCTAAAGATTGCAGCAGCCATCCGCCTGCGCGGAATCTACGTCGCAAATCCAACGGGCTGGCGTTTTTGGACTGGGGTGGCGAGCGTCGGCAGTTTTGCAGCGTTGTCGAACCTCCCTGGGGTAGCAGGGTGGCGGATCGGCCTGGAGAATATTCCCGGAGTGAGCCGCAAAAAGATTCCCTTCAACTCCATCGGTTTGGCGTGGGCTGGTGCACCCAAGAATCGACCTTTGATCGGAATCATCGACCACGGCATCGCAGTCGCTCACCCATCATTTCGCTACCCAGCCGCGCAAAGCGAGCCTCGCCTCATCAGTTTGTGGGATCAGGATCCGGACAGACTTTCATCCAAAAACAATCCGACCCAACTTTGGCAGGTTGTGCAGGGCCTTGGCTACGGCGGCGAACTGACGCGCGTGAAGCTGAAGGCGCTCATCGCCGCAAACGGCGGGCGAGACAGCCTGATCTATGAAGAGTTGAAATACAAACCCGCGCTGGGTCATTTGAGCCACGGAACTCACGTACTTGACTTGGCAGCCGGATCGCCAAATCCGCTGGCGAACGCCACGCATCCCGCGTCGCCGGAGGCCGTTTCAGACTCGCCCATCGTAGCGGTGCAGCTTCCGTACATCCCTGCGCGAGACTCGTCCGGCAGCGCTTTGTGCGTTCACGTGCTGGACGCGCTGCACTACATCGTGAGCAAGTCAAAGCTGAACCAAAAGGTGGTGATCAATCTCAGTGACGGTGCCTACGGCGGGCCGCACGATGGCCTGTCGATGCTGGAGCGTGCCATTGATGATTTTCTGGGCAACCGTCCAAATGTGACTTTGGTCTTGGCTGCAGGCAACGCCCTTGATTCACGGGGGCATGCCCGGGTGGCGGGGCTGAAGAAAGGCGAATCGGTGCAGTTCGATTGGCGAATCTTGCCCGATGACTACACCGATAGTTTTTTGGAAGTTTGGTTCGATAGAGTCTGCGCAAATCAGTCCGTCACACTCACCGTCACCCTACCCAACGACCCGGGCTCGGTGACAGTCACGATGGGTTCTAACGAAGTGTTGTCGCATTCCAGTGGCTACAGCCTCGCATCCGTTATTTCGCTCGGCACCAATCCGGATGGCCCCAAGCGCAGCATGTTCCTGGTGGCAGTTGCTCCGACAAACCCGAAAAACAAGGACTTCCCTGCAGCGCCTCACGGACTTTGGAAAGTGAAAGTGAGCAACATCAAACTGGCAGCGGATGTGGCCGTGGATGCATGGATCGAGCGCGACAACCCTGTGTTCACGGAGTCGGGGCCAAGAAGGCAGTCCTTTTTCGAAGACCGGCACTGCAACCCGCTGGTGGTCACGGGTCAAGGCACGCTAGGCAGCCTGGCCGGTAGCAATCAGGCCATCGTGGTCGGTGGCCGCTACCGACGAGGCTCAGCTTCAGTTGGCTGTGAAGTGCTGCCGCTGTCACGGGTGGCGAAGTATTCATCGCGGGGCCCTGGTCGCGCTGGCCCAGCACAGGGCCCGGATTTGTTGGGGCCGTCTGACGACAGTCCTGTCGAATTGGGGTTGTTGGCTGCTGCCAACCGAGCGGGCGCGAAGTTCAGAATGGACGGCACCAGCGTGGCAGCGCCCATCGTCACTCGCCGCATCGTGAATCTGCTTGGAGCGCCGAACCCGCCCGCAGGCCGACCCGCAATTTTGGCTGCATTGACAGGCCCGAACGGACCCGCCAGCGACCCTGATTTGACTGGCGAGAAAGCTTACGTGGAACCCGGCCTGGAGCCCCAGCCTGCCGCTTCCGGCGGAATCTTGGGCGCAAAGCTCTCAAAGCTCCAAATTACCAACGTGAAGGCAACGCGCGGACGACACTGAAACTGCCGCTGGCTGCAACAACATACCCACCCCGCTCCAAATCCTTCATCAACCGACTCACCATCTCCCGCGAACAACCCAGCCGGTTCGCCATTTCTTGATGGGTCAATCGTTCAGTGATGAGTCGGGTGTCGTCGGCTTGTGGCGGCGCCAAGGAATTGAGCAGCAGCACCAAGCGCCCGTACACATCGTTGAGAGCGAGTTGCTTGGTGCTCAGCGTGGCAGCCCGGGCGCGGCGGATGACTTTGGCCAGCAGGTCGAAGGCGAACTCGGGGTGTTCTGCGATGTGCGCTTTCAGGGTGTGCCGGGTGACGGCGGCGCATTCGGTGGCTTCCAGGGTTTCGACGCTGGCCGAGCGGGGGCCACCGTCCAAGCTCATCTCGCCGAAGTAGTCGCCGACGCCGTAGGTGCCGTAGGTGATTTCGCGCTCGGCCGCGCCGTTTGTGTTGCTGCTGTCACTGCTCCCGTAAACGCGCACTCTGCCGGCCAAGATGATGAACAGCGTGTCGCCCAACTCGCCTTCTTCAATCAGGCGGTGGCCTTTGCGGTAGCGCTTGAGTTCACCGCGTTGGGCCAGCAGGCGCAAGGGTTCGGGCAGTTGGGGGAAGGCCAGGTCGGGCTCTGTGTTGCCTGCGCTTTTGTGGGGCTGAACGAGCGCACTGGGCCCGAAGAAGTTGGGGAACGACGGCGGCATACATCGCGATGCCCGCCCGCAGATGAGCGCTGGCTCGCAGCCGCATGCTAGCTGCGCGTGACGGTTTTTGCAGCGCCTTTTGCTTGCTCAGACCATGACCGAAGCTCTGGCTTCGGCTGGCTTCGAAATTTGCAGCCCCGGTTTGCAGTTGGCTCCGCCGCTCCACGCCATAAAGTTCAAGTCAGACGTGCTGCGCAGGGCGCCCCTCATGGGTGGCAACACTGCCACTTGTTGAATCAAGGCGCGGATGCTCGGCGCACCGGTTTTCATGCGGATGGTGCCAATTTGGGTGCGCACGGTGGCGATCTTCACGCCGACTTGCGCCGCAATCTCGGTGGGTGGCTGGCCGCTGCACAAACCGGCCAGCACGCGGGTTTCGGCCAGCGTCAATCCGTGGCTGGAGGCAAAGCCTTGCACCGACAAAACTTCACAGGCTTGGCGTTTGCCCAGCATCAACAAAGTCACGGGGCCGCTGCCGTCGTCGGGCACGGCCAGAGGCACCACCGACACGCTGGCGCAATGCGCGCCTTCGCCCATGTTCAACAGTTTGCGCAGGCCGCGCTGGGTGGCGGCGCGCAGTGCACAGGCCAGCGGTGCCACGTCTTGGCTGCAGCGCGCGCGCACTCGGCGGCCCACCAATTGCAGCGGGTGGCTGGCGTCCAGCTCGGCGCGGCCTGCGTGGTTGACGTGCAAGATTTGGTCTTCGTCTGACAGCAGCAACATGCCGTAGTCCACCTCGTCGAGCATGGCCGCCATCCAGCGCACCGAGCCGGCCAAAGCGGCGCGGCGCTCCGGGCCGGTGTAGGAATTGCCGTCGCTCGAAGGAGTTTGTTTGCCACACTGATCGCCAACCGCGGCGCTGCCTGAAAGCGCGTTGGCGAAGTTTTGTTGCGATGCAGAAAACATGACGTTTCTCCTGTGATCCGACCATCCCGCCATGGGGTGATCGATGCGTCAAAGGGTAAGAACTGCGTCGTGCTTCAGGTGGTGAATAAGGCCGGGTTGGTTTGTGATTTATTTACATCAACAGAACTGTGCCAAGCCCTCACCTCACACCAACACCTTCACCAACCAAGCATTCCAATCCGCCACCTCTTGCGCGCACACCGAGTGCGGCATCGGGTACTCGTGCCACTCGACGGGGTAGCCGAGGGCGACCAAGGCGTCGCGTGAATCGGTGGCGCGGGCCAAGGCAATCACGGGGTCTTGGCGGCCGTGCACCAGGAAGATGGGTGTGTTGGCATTCGCGGTGCTGCGTTCGGCGGCGGTGTGCGCGGCCAGTGGCAAGTAGCCCGACAGGCCCACAAGGCCGGCCAATTTGTCGGCGTGGCGCAGGCCGGTCATCAGCGTCATGGCGCATCCTTGTGAAAACCCGGCCAGCACGATGCGAGACGCCGGAATGCCGCTGGCCACTTGCGCGGCGATCACTTCTTCAATGGCGCGTTGCGATGCGCGCAGGCCCGCTTCGTCTTCTTTCTTTTGCCCGCCGGGTGTGAGTTCGGCTCCGTAAATGTCGTACCAAGCACGCATTTCGTGGCCGCCGTTGACGCTGACGGGGCGAATCGGCGCATGCGGAAACACAAAGCGCACCGCGCCGATGGCGCTGAGGTTCAGCTCCTGCGCAATAGGTACAAAGTCATTGCCGTCGGCCCCCAAACCGTGCAGCACGATAACGGCTGAGGTGGGGTGGGGGGCGGTTTCAATTTGGATGGTTTCTAGGGTCATGGTGTTGGGTTGGAAACGTTGGTTTGGTAAATCTGAAAAGGAGACCCGTTCGGACTGAGGTGTCGAAGGCCAGCGCGAGACTTCAAGACTGCAGTCCGAACGGGAACCGATTCAAAGCGTGAAGTCGTAATCAATCACCAGCGGCGCGTGGTCGCTGAAGCGTTGGTCTAGGTAGATGTGTTCTGTGCGGGCGGTGGCGGCAATGCCAGGCGTGGCCAGGTGGTAGTCGATGCGCCAGCCGACGTTGTTGGCCCAGGCTTGGCCGCGGGCGCTCCACCAGGTGTATTGGTCGGGGTGGGGGTTGAGGGTGCGAAACACATCGATCAGGCCGATGTCCTTCAACAGCGCGCTCATCCAGGCGCGTTCTTCGGGCGTGAAACCGCTGTTCTTTTGGTTGCTTTTCCAGTTGCGCAGGTCAATTTCCTGGTGGGCGATGTTGATGTCGCCGACCAAAATAAATTCGCGTTTGCCTTTGAGTTTTTTGAGATGTGGGGCCATCAGCGCCAACCAGCGGAACTTGGCCAGTTGGCGCTCTTCGCTGCTGGATCCGCTAGGGAAGTAGCTGCTGATGAGGCTTAATTTGCCGAATTTTGAACGCGCGGGCGTGTCAAAGCGCGCCTCCACGTAACGGCCCTCAGCATCGAATTCAGCGTTGCCGATGCCGGTGATGACTTCGCTGGGTTCGCGCTTGCTGTACAGGCCCACACCCGAGTAGCCCTTCTTGTCGGCGTAGTGGAAATGGCCCTTCATGCCGGCCACGTTATCGAAGCGTCCAAGCACCGTGTCGGCCTGCGCTTTGAGCTCTTGCACACCCATACAATCTGCGGCCACGCCTTCGGCCCAGGCCTCAAAACCCTTGGTGGCCGCAGAGCGGATGCCGTTCAAATTCAACGTGACGAAGCGGAACACAGCATGTCCTTGGTGAGCGCAACAAGCAGCAACAAATCCGATGCCAACGTCGATGGTTTGGCATTGGACTTTGTAAAGTTTTCGGTCGAAGCCGGGGTGCTGCGCTTTGGTGAATTCAAGACCAAAGCAGGCCGCCTGTCGCCCTACTTTTTCAACTCTGGTCTGTTCGATGACGGGGCCAAATTGGGCCGCTTGGGCGAATTTTATGCGCGCCGTTTGTTGGCCAGCGGCTTGGGTTTTGACATGCTGTTCGGCCCTGCCTACAAGGGCATCACGCTGGCGGCCGCCACGGCTGTGGAGCTGGCGCGTTTGGGCCGCAACACGCCGTATGCGCACAACCGCAAGGAAGCCAAGCAACACGGCGAAGGCGGCTTGATGGTGGGTGCGCCGCTGCAAGGCCGCGTGGTCATCATTGACGACGTGATCACCGACGGCGCGTCCAAACGCGAGTCGGTGGACATGATCCGCGCAGTGGGCGCGCAACCGGTGGCCGTGCTGATTGCCTTAGACCGAATGGAGCGGGTGGGCAATCCCTCACATGTATCTCCCCCCAGCGTAACGATAGGTTCCGACGGTCAACGCAGCGAGCACAGCGCCGTTGAAAACTTCACACGGGCGTACGGTATGCCGGTGCTCACCATCGCGACGGTGATGGATTTGTTGCAATACTTGGAGGCCAGCGGCGACCCCGATTTGCGCGCCCATGTGGCGGCAGTGACGGCCTACCGAAACCGCTATGGAGCTTGAATGTTTGGAATCGGTCAGGCGCTGAAAATAGTGGCCGTTGCGACAGGCGTCGCGTCAGCGTCACTCGCAACCTCCACGCATGCGCAGCAAATTTACAGTTGCACAGACTCGAACGGCAAAAGGCTGACTTCAGACCGCCCGCTTCCAGAGTGCGCCACACGCGACCAGCGGGTGCTGAACCCCGACGGCTCGGTCAAAAAAGTGCTCAGCCCGGCGCTGACCGCCGAGGAAGCCGCGCAGCAAGAAACCCGCGACCGTGCCGCGGCCACAGCGCGCAGCACTCAGCAAGACGCAGTGCGCCGCGACCGCAACCTCACCAACCGCTTTCCCACCGAAGAGGCACATGCCAAAGCCCGCGCTGATGCGCTGAACGATGTTCGCAAGGCGGTCGAGTCGAGCGAACGGCGCATGGCGGTGTTGGCGACGGAGCGCAAACCTTTGAACAACGAGGCCGAGTTTTACGTGGGCAAGCCCCTGCCGTTCAAGCTGAGGCAGGCGCTGGACGCGAACGACGCCACCACCGAGGCGCAGCGCACCTTGATTCAAAACCAGCAGCTTGAGATGGTGCGCATCAACGCGCTTTACGACGCTGAGCTGGTGCGACTGCGCCGTTTGTGGGGCGGCGCGCCCGCAGGGTCGATGGGCGCTGTTTCGACCACCGTCGCGGCTTCGGCACCGATCAAAAAACAGGCGTCCAGCCGATCTTTTTCTTCAGCAGTTCGTTGACCTGCGCCGGATTGGCCTTGCCCTTGGTGGCCTTCATGGCTTGACCGATCAAGGCGTTGAAGGCTTTGTCCTTACCAGCGCGGAATTCTTCGACTGATTTGGCATTGGCGGCCAACACGTCGTCGAGGATGCGTTCGAGTTCGCCGGTGTCGTTGATTTGCTCGTGGCCTTGCTCGCGGATCAACTCATCGACCGCTTTGTTCGGTGCCGCCCACAGTGCGTCAAGCACTTGCTTGGCCGCGTTGTTGGAGATGGTTTGGTCGTGGATGCGGCCGATGAGTGCGCCCAAGGTTTGAGCGCTCACGGGGCAAGCTTCGATGCTGGAATCGACCGCGTTCAAGCGCCGCGACACCTCACCAGTCAACCAATTCGATGCCAATTTGGCTTGCCCGCACGCGGCAGCTGTGGCTTCAAAAAACTCTGACATCGCGCGGCTGTGCGTCATCAGCGCGGCGTCGTGGGCCGACAAGCCCAGCGCGTCTTGGTAGCGCTGCATCTTGGCGCGCGGCAGCTCGGGCATGTGCGATTTGACGCGGTCTATCCATGCCTGTGAAATCACCAGCGGCGGCAAATCCGGGTCGGGAAAGTAGCGGTAATCGGCCGCATCTTCTTTGCTGCGCATGGCCTTGGTTTCACCGGTGTCGGCGTTGAACAGCACGGTGGCTTGTTGCACCGTGCCGCCGTCTTCGATCAGGTCAATTTGCCACTGAATTTCATAGTCAATGGCTTGCTGCATGAACTTGAAGCTGTTCAGGTTTTTGATCTCGCGCCGCGTGCCGTAATCGGCGCCGGGTTTGCGCACCGACACGTTGGCGTCGCACCTGAAACTGCCCTCTTGCATGTTGCCGTCGCAAATGCCGATCCACTTCACCAGCTCGTGCAGGGTTTTGGCGTATTCGACCGCCTCAAGGCTGGAGCGCATGTCGGGTTCGGTGACGATTTCCAGCAGCGGCGTGCCGGCGCGGTTCAGGTCAATGCCGCTTTGCCCCGCGTAGTCGTTGTGCAGTGATTTGCCGGCGTCTTCTTCCAGGTGCGCGCGCGTCAAATTGACTTTGTAGGGCACCTCACCCACCAAGAAACTGATCGAGCCACCTTGCACCACCGGCGTTTCGTACTGGCTGATTTGATAACCCTTGGGCAGGTCGGGGTAAAAGTAGTTTTTGCGCGCAAAGATGGAGTGCGTTGCCACCTTGGCACCCACGGCCAAGCCGAACTGGATGGCGCGCTCGACGGCACCGATGTTCATCACCGGCAGCGTGCCGGGCAAGGCCAAATCCACCGGCGATGCTTGGGTGTTCGCATCGGCCCCAAAGGCGGTGGAGGAGCCGCTGAAAATCTTGGACAGCGTGGACAACTGGGTGTGCGTCTCCAGGCCGATGACGACCTCGTAGCCGCGTATGAGTTTGCTGGCGTTCATGGCCGCTCTTTCGTCATCACGTCCGGGGCACGCGTGTGCCAATCGGTGGCTTGCTGGAACGCATGGGCGGTGTGCAGCAAGCTGCCTTCGTCAAAGTAGTTGCCGATCAACTGCAAGCCCACCGGCATGCCGCCTTCGCCAAAGCCCACCGGCACGCTCATGCCGGGCAGCCCGGCCAAGCTGGCGGGCAGGGTGAAGATGTCGGCCAAGTAGGCCGCCACCGGGTCGTCGCCTTGGCCGCCCAACTTCCATGCCACCGTCGGTGCCACAGGGCCGGCGATCACGTCGCACTGGGGCCCATCGGTCTTTCTTTGGAAGCAGGCCTGAAAGTCGTCGGCAATCATGCGGCGCAGCTTTTGCGCTTGCAGGTAATAGGCGTCGTAATAACCGTGCGACAGGACGTACGCGCCAATCATGATCCGGCGTTTCACCTCGGGCCCAAAGCCTTCGGCGCGGCTTTTTTTGTACATGTCTTGCAGGTCGGTGTAGTGCGCCGCGCGGTGCCCAAAACGCACGCCGTCAAAGCGGCTGAGGTTGGACGACGCTTCAGCCGGCGCGATGATGTAGTACACCGGAATTGACAACTCGGTGCGCGGCAAACTCACGTCGACCAGCGTGGCACCCAAGCGCTGCAATTGCGCCAATGCGGCTTGCACCGCGCCGTTCACATCGGCAGCCAAAGCTGCCGGGAAAAACTCTTTCGGCAAGCCGATGCGCAGGCCCTTCAAAGGCTGGTCGGCGGTGGCACCGTCGCGCGCCTTCAGCATTTGCGCTGAGAAGTTTTGCGGCGGGCGCTGCGCGCTGGTGGAGTCTCGCTCGTCGAAGCCACTCATGGCGCTGAGCAGCAAGGCGCAATCCTCCGCACTGCGCGCCATCGGCCCGGCTTGGTCCAGGCTGCTGGCGAAGGCGATCATGCCGAAGCGCGAGCACACGCCGTAGGTTGGTTTGATGCCGGTGATGCCGGTGAAGCTGGCGGGCTGGCGTATGGAGCCTCCGGTGTCGCTGCCGGTGGCGGCAGGCAACAAGCGCGCGGCCACTGCGGCTGCCGAGCCACCTGACGATCCACCCGGCACGCGTGTGATGTCCCACGGGTTTTTGACGGACGAGTAAGCCGAGTTTTCGTTGGCCGAGCCCATGGCGAATTCATCGCAGTTCAGCTTGCCCAAAGTCACTGCGCCTGCAGAGGTCAAACGCTGCACCACAGTGGCGTCAAACGGGCTTTGGTAGCCCTTCAACATGTTGGATGCGGCAGTGGTGGGCAGGTCGCGGGTGACGAAGATGTCTTTGTGCGCGAGCGGGATGCCGAGCAGCGCGCCGGTGTCGCCTTGTGCTCTTTTTGCGTCAGCAAGGGCGGCTTGTTTCAACGCGCCTTCGGCGTCCACGCACAGCCACGCGCCCAGATGTTCGTGAGCGGCAACGCGTGCGAGCAAATGTGTCGTGACTTCGACGCTGGAGACTGACTTTTCAGCCAGCGCGCAGCTCAACTCAACCACGCTCATGTCGTGCAAATTCGCATGAAACGCCTTCATTCCAGCACCTTCGGAACGAGGAATAAACCGTCTTCTACCGCCGGTGCGCTGCGCTGGTTCAACTCGCGCTGATTCACCTCGGTCACCACGTCGTCGCGCAGGCGCAGGCTGACCTCGCTCACTGCGGAAAGCGGCGTGAAAAGCGGCTCGACGCCGCTGGTGTCCACCGCGCTCATCTGTTCGACGATGCGGAAAAAACCGTTCAGTTGGGTCAGCAGTGCCGCTTGCTCGCCGGGTTGAAGTTCAAGGCGTGCCAGGTGGGCAATGCGGCTGACATCTGTGGGGGTCAAAGCCATGGGTATTTCATTCAGAACTTCGTGGGCTGTCGTCGTGGGCAATCAAGGGTGCCAACAGGCTCCTGCAGGTCGAAAACTACAGGTCATCGAGTATTATCTTCGGTTAATTGCAAGCCCCTTGATCGGGGGATGGCACACACTTTCAACATGCCAGTGCGTGCAGTTTTCCGCAGATCCATCGGGCGCTCGTCAATCACATTTCAAAGCTCTTTCGTGTTTTGCGCGCGCTCAACACCGCGCAGCACACGAACCCATCGCCTTATCACCGGAACTCGCTTCCCGCCGCTTGTTGCCGCCGTCAGGCCTTGAGGCTGGAAGCACCCCCAAAAACATGTTTGCATCTTTTCGTCGCTACTTTTCTACTGACCTCGCCATCGACCTGGGCACCGCCAACACCCTGATCTACGTGCGCGGCAAAGGCATTGTTCTGGACGAGCCTTCGGTGGTCGCCATACGCCACGAAGGTGGCCCGAACGGCAAAAAAACCATCCAAGCGGTGGGTGCTGAAGCCAAGGCGATGTTGGGCAAAGTGCCCGGCAACATCGAGGCCATCCGCCCGATGAAAGACGGCGTGATTGCCGACTTCACCGTCACCGAGCAAATGCTCAAGCAGTTCATCAAGATGGTGCACCCGCGCTCGGTGCTGCGGCCCAGCCCACGCATCATTGTTTGCGTTCCTTGCGGCTCGACCCAAGTGGAGCGCCGCGCCATTCGCGAATCGGCCCTCGGCGCAGGTGCGTCCGAGGTCTACTTGATCGAAGAACCCATGGCTGCGGCCATCGGTGCCGGTTTGCCGGTGTCGGAAGCCACCGGCTCGATGGTGGTGGACATCGGCGGCGGCACCACCGAGGTGGGCGTCATCAGCTTGGGCGGCATGGTCTACAAGGGCAGCATTCGCGTGGGCGGAGACAAGTTCGACGAAGCCATCATCAACTACATCCGCCGCAATTACGGCATGTTGATCGGCGAGCCCACCGCAGAGAGCATCAAGAAAACCATCGGCTCGGCCTTCCCGGGTTCGGAGGTCAAGGAAATGGAAGTCAAGGGCCGCAACCTCAGCGAAGGCGTGCCGCGCAGCTTCACGATCAGCAGCAACGAAATTTTGGAGGCGCTGACCGACCCGCTGAACCAAATTGTTTCAGCTGTGAAAAACGCGCTTGAGCAAACCCCACCCGAATTGGGTGCCGACATTGCCGAGCGCGGCATGATGCTCACCGGCGGCGGTGCTTTGCTGCGCGATCTGGACCGCCTGCTGGCCGAAGAAACCGGCCTGCCCGTGCTCGTGGCCGAAGACCCACTGACCTGCGTGGTGCGTGGTTGCGGCATGGCGCTGGAGCGCATGGAGCGCCTTGGCTCCATCTTCACCTCAGAGTGAAATTCGCTGCGCCGTGGATTGACGCGCTGAACGAGGTGAGGTTGATCATCACTTCAACGTCAACGTCAACTCATCGGCCCGCCTGAACGTTGGCAATCATGCAACTGGGCACCATCGACCGCGCGCCGCCTCCGTTTTTTCGGCAAGGCCCCACTGCGCTCACCAAGCTGATGTTCGGCGCGGCCTTCGCCGTTTTTTTGATGGTGGCAGACACCAAATTCAACCTCACCCAACCGCTGCGCGCCGGGGTGGCCACGGCCTTGCACCCGGTGCAGCGCGCCCTGATGGTGCCCGCGCAATTGTGGGCTGTGGCCAGCGAATACATCTTGGGCATGCAGCGCGCGCAAGCCAACGAATCCAACGCGCGCCGCGAACTGGCGTTGCAAGCCGAACGTTCTGCACGCGTTGAGCAATTGCTGATAGAAAACACACGCTTGCGCGCCCTGCTGGAGCTGCGCCCCAGCGTGACGGTGCGCTCGCAGGTGGCCGAGGTGCTGTACGACGCGCCTGATCCGTTTTCGCGCAAAGTGATAGTGGACCGCGGCACCACGCAAGGCGTGGCGCTGGGCTCGCCGGTGATCAGCGAAGCCGGGGTTCTGGGCCAGGTCACGCGCGTGTATCCGCTGTCCAGTGAGGTCACTTTGCTGACCGACAAAGATGCCGCGATTCCGGTACTCAATGTGCGCAGCCAAGCGCGCAGCGCGGCCTACGGCAGTGGTGGCAGCTCTGGCTTGGAGTTGCGCTTCATGGCGGGCAATGCAGACGTGATGGTGGGCGATGCGCTGGTCACATCAGGCATCGACGGCGTTTACCCGGCCGGCATTGCGGTGGCCAAAGTGCTGTCGGTGGAGCGCAAAGCAGATTCCGGGTTTGCGCGTATTTTGTTGACTCCGGCCGCGGCAGCCGACGGCATGCGCCATGTGCTGTTGGTCGAACCGGTGGGCTTGCAATTGCCGCCCAAGCCCGAGGCCACACCGACGCCCGAAGAAATCAAACTGAGCACGAAGAAGGGCGGTCGCAGATGATCATGCCGCGCAACGCCAGCCAGTTGCTGTTGCCAGTCAACCCGTTCTTCGTGTGGTTCACCTTGCTGTTGGCCTTTGCCTGCAACGTGATTCCGATGGGGCGCCACCCTGCCCTGCCCGACTTCATGGCGCTGGCTTTGGTGTTTTGGAATGTGCACCAACCGCGCCGTGTGGGTGTGGGTCTGGCCTTCATGTTTGGCTTGTTCATGGACGTGCATGAAGGCGCGGTATTGGGACAACACGCGCTGGCCTACACGCTGTTGAGCTTCTTTGCGGTCAGCATGCAGCGGCGCTTGGTGTGGTTCACCGTGCCTTCGCAGGCAGTGCAAATCTTGCCCCTGTTTGTGTCTGCGCACGCGGCGTCGTTTTTGGTTCGCATGATGGCGGGCGGTATGTTCCCTGGCTGGCAAATCTTGCTGGCTCCGGTGTTTGAAAGCATGCTGTGGCCGCTGGCCACCTGGATACTGTTGGCACCGCAGCGCCGACCACCCGATCCGGATCAAAATCGTCCTTTGTGAACACTCAAACCAGGGCCACGTGAAAGCCGAAATCAAAAACGTCGAGCAGGAATTGGGCGGCTTCAGAACCCGCCTGATGGCTGCCGCCGCCTTTGTTTTGATCGCATTCGGCTTGCTCACCGCGCGTTTGGTTTACCTGCAGGTTTTCAAGTTCGAGGAACTGTCCACACAGGCTGAGAACAACCGCGTCACCGTCGTGCCCATCGTGCCGAACCGCGGCTTGATCGTGGACCGCAACGGCGTGGTGCTGGCCACCAACTACTCCGCCTACACGCTGGAAATCATGCCCGCCAAGGTGGCCAACCTCGACGCCTTGATCGACAAGCTCGCCGGCGTGGTGGACATTCAGCCGCGCGATCGCAAGCGCTTCAAGCGGCTGCTGGAAGAAAGCCGCACTTTTGAATCCTTGCCCATCCGCACACGGCTCAGCGACGACGAGGTGGCGCGCTTCACCGCGCAGCGCTTTCGCTTTCCTGGCGTGGAC
Organism: Burkholderiales bacterium; assembly: GCA_031427655.1. Lineage (GTDB taxonomy): Bacteria > Pseudomonadota > Gammaproteobacteria > Burkholderiales > Burkholderiaceae_C > JANYJJ01. The sequence goes on along the minus strand of JANPNT010000546.1, from coordinate 4,359 downwards.
ATCAAAGCCCGCTTGTTTCGCAACTACCCGCTGGGCGAGATTGGCAGCCACCTGATTGGCTACATCGGGCGCATCAACCAGGCTGAAAAAGACAAGATCGACGAGTCGGAAGAAGAAACCAATTACCGAGGCACCGAGTACATCGGCAAGCTCGGCGTGGAGCAAAGCTACGAAGCCCAACTGCACGGCGCGGCCGGTTACGAGGAAGTTGAAACCAGCGCCAGCGGCCGCCCGGTGCGCCGGTTGCGCAGTCAGCCCGCCACACCGGGCCACATGCTGGTGATGAGCATCGACATCCGCCTGCAAGCGCTGGTGGAAGAAATGTTTGGCGACCGGCGTGGTGCCATGGTGGCGCTGGACCCGCGCAACGGCGAGGTGCTGGCCTTCGTGAGCAAGCCCACGTTTGACCCGAATTTGTTCGTCGACGGCATCGACGTCGATTCATGGCGCGAGCTGAACGAGTCCATCGACAAGCCGCTGCTGAACCGAGCGCTGCGCGGCACGTACCCGCCCGGCTCCACCTTCAAGCCCTTCATGGCCATGGCCGCGTTGACCAGCGGGAAGCGCGCGGCCGGCACGGTCATTTACGACGGCGGCACTTTCCAGTTTGGCAACCACACCTTTCGCAGCCACGGCGACGGCGGTTTGGGGCCGGTGGACATGGTGCGCAGCATCGTCAAGTCGAGCAACGTCTACTACTACTCGCTGGCCAACGAGATGGGCGTGGACCTGATGCACCAGCAACTGCTGCCGCTGGGCTTCGGCCGCAAAACTGGCATTGACATTGAGGGCGAAGTCACCGGCTTGCTGCCGTCCACCGAATGGAAAAAGCGCGCCTACAAACGGCCTGAACAGCAAAAGTGGTACGCCGGTGAAACCATCTCACTGGGCATCGGTCAGGGCTACAACAACTTCACGATGTTGCAGTTGGCATCGGCGATGTCCACGTTGGTATCGGGCGGACAGCGCTTCCAGCCGCGCCTGGTGCGTGAGATTGAAGACGTGCTCACGCACGAGCGCAAGTTCGTGGCCCACGAGGCGGTGGAGCCGCTGCCCTATAAGCCAGAGCACGTCGAAATCATCAACCGCGCCTTGTACGGCGTGACGCAAGAAGGCACCTCGGTGCGTTCCTTCGCGGGCGCGCCGTACAAGAGCGGCGGCAAAACTGGCACTGCGCAGGCCGTGGGCATCAAGGCCAACGAAAAGTACAACGCTTCCAAGCTCGATGAGCACAAGCGCGACCACTCGCTGTACACCGCCTTCGCGCCCTTGGAAGCACCCACCATTGCACTGGCCGTGGTGGTGGAAAACGCGGGCTTCGGTTCTGAAGCGGCAGCACCGATGGCAAGGCGCGTATTTGACTACTGGCTGCGCGGCCAGTACCCCAGCGTGGAAGACATGGCGCTGACGCAGGTGGGTAAATCGGGTGCGCCGCTGGGCACACCGCGTTTGGCGGCGTCGGTGCCTTTGCCAGGCGGCACCGCCATGGCGGCCACACCGGCATTCAACACGCCGTCGAATGCGCCGCCGTTTGTGATTCCGCCGTCGCAGCCGGCCAGTGCAGCGGCAGTGCCAGTCGCGGCGATGCCTGTTGTCGATGCGCCCACCAAACTCAACGTTCAACGCGCGGCTGCCACGACGATCAACGCCGGAGTTTTAAGGTGAGCGGGGTGTTCGAATCGCCCTCGTTGTGGCAGCGCGGCAGGCAAATTTTTGTGGGCTTCGACTTGCCTTTGCTCGGTGCCATCGTGTTCATGGGCGTGGCCGGTTTGGTCACCATGTATTCGGTGGGCTTTGACCACGGCAGCCGCTTCATCGACCACGGCCGCAACATGCTGCTGGCCTTGGCGGTTTTGTTTGTTGTGGCCCAGGTGCCACCGCAGCGTTTGTTGGCCTTGGCGGTTCCGCTTTACATGATCGGTGTGGCTTTGTTGATTGCCACAGCCGTGTGGGGCACCACCAAAAAAGGTGCCACGCGCTGGCTCAATGTGGGCATCGTGATTCAACCCAGTGAGATTTTGAAAATCGCCACGCCGTTGGTCTTGGCTTGGTGGTTTCAGCGTCGCGAAGGGCAACTGCGCGTTTTCGATTTCGGTGTGGCTTTGTTGCTGCTGGCCATACCGGTGGGGCTGGTGGTCAAGCAGCCCGATCTGGGCACGGCGATCTTGGTTTTGTCGGGTGGCTTGTACGTGATTTTCTTTGCCGGTTTGTCGTGGCGCATCGTGCTGCCCGCGCTGCTGACCGGCGCGATTGCCATCGCCGCGCTGGTGCTGTCAGAGGAGAAAATTTGCCAGCCCGAAGTGAAATGGCCGCTGCTGCACACCTATCAAAAAAACCGCGTATGCACTTTGCTCGACCCGTCGACCGACCCGCTGGGCAAGGGCTTTCACATCATCCAGGGCATGATCGCGATTGGTTCCGGCGGCATTGACGGCAAGGGCTTTATGAAGGGCACGCAAACCCATTTGGAATTCATCCCCGAGCGCACCACCGACTTCATCTTCGCCGCGTTTTCGGAGGAGTTTGGTCTGATCGGCTGCATTGGCTTGTTGCTCGGTTTCACCGTGCTGATCTTGCGCGGCTTGATGATTGCGGCCGAAGCGCCCACGGTGTTCACGCGCCTGCTGGCCGGGGCCATGACGCTGAGTTTTTTCACGTATGCCTTCGTGAACATGGGCATGGTCAGTGGCATCTTGCCAGTGGTCGGCGTGCCGCTGCCGTTCATCAGCTACGGCGGCACCGCCATGGTGTCGCTGGGTTTGGCCCTGGGCATGCTGATGTCGATTTCCAAGAGCAGGCGGCTGGTGCAGACCTGAGTCAGACTTGAGCGCTAAACCAACTTTCAACTTTCAACTTCAGCAAGGACACACTATGAAAGCCACCTGGAACGGCGCGACGATCGCCGAAAGCAACGACACCGTCATCGTGGAAGGCAACCACTATTTCCCCGCCGACAGCTTGAACCGCGACCTCATCACCTTCAGCAACCACCGCAGCGGCTGCCCTTGGAAAGGCCAGGCGCACTACTACAGCCTGATGGTGAACGGCGACATGAACGAGAACGCGGTTTGGTATTACCCCGAGCCGAAAGAGGCAGCCGCCAACATCAAAGGGCGCATGGCGTTTTGGAAGGGCGTGGTGGTTTCGAGCTAGTGCTTCCAAACCGAGTGGAACCCCGACCCCGTTTGGGCTGAGCCTGTGTTTGCGATCGTCCTGAGCCTGCCGAACGAAGCCTTTGCGCCTGTCGAGCAGCACTTCGACAGGTTGAGTGCGAACGGTTTCCTTCTTGGGTTCCAACCTCCAAAAAGCTGAATCTGTCCGGAATCAGTCTTCCTTCAGCAACTCCATCAACTGATTCGCGTTGATCGGCGCTGCGGTGTCTTGGCCGCTCAAAATGCCTTCGGCCAGATCACGTTTGCTGCGGTGCAGGCGCACAATTTTTTCTTCGATGCTGCCCTGCGTGACCAAGCGGTACACCGTCACCGGGCGCTGCTGGCCGATACGGTGCGCACGCGCGCTGGCCTGCTCTTCGGCGGCCGGGTTCCACCACGGGTCGGTGATGATGACGTAGTCGGCCATCGTCAAATTCAAACCAAAACCGCCCGCTTTCAGGCTGATTAAAAACAGGTCGCCTTGACCGGCTTGAAACGCAGCCACGCGCTTGTTGCGCTCTGCCATCGGCGTGCTGCCGTCGAGGTATTGATAGCTCAAACCTGCCATGTCCAAGCGGTCGCGCAGCAGGGCCAAAAAGTCAGTGAACTGGCTGAATACCAACGCCTTGTGACGACCCGCCACCAGCTCCAAAGCCAGCCGTTCGAACTCCTGAACTTTGGCCCCGACCAAGCCCAGTTCGGGCGCCACCAAGCGCGGGTCACACGCGGCGCGGCGCAGCTTGGTGAGTGCGGCCAGCACGTGAAATTGATTTTGTCCTTCGCGGCTGCCGCCCGCGTTCGCACTGGCGTTGGCATTAGCGGCCACGGCCTGCGCCACGCTCGATTCGGCCTGCTGTCGCAGCGCCTCTAAAAGCGCGCGCTCTTTTGCGCCGGGCACCACTTCGTGGACGATTTCGGTGCGCGGCGGCAGGTCGGTGAGCACCTCGGTTTTCGTGCGCCGCAGCAAGAAAGGTTGCAGCAGGCGGCGCAGGCGGCGTGAGGCTTGTGACTTGACTTGAACGTCGTCGCCGCGCTCGATCAAATTGCCAAAGCGCAGGTTGAATTGTTCGGCGCTGCCGAGCAGTCCCGGGTTGCAAAAACCCATGATCGACCCAGCGTTTTGTCCGCTTGTGCTGCCTGCACTGGTTGTGCGTAAGCGCCTGAATTAAATGCGGCAATCCATGTCAGCGCAAACAAAGTGCGGGGC